>NZ_JBSFTT010000011.1:0-271448 GCF_053591415.1 Streptomyces sp. NPDC003032
CAAAGCCCCGCCCCCCCAAAACCCACCCCACCCACAGACGCCAACACAGCCCCGCCCAACACCCGACCCGCGCCCCCGCCGCCCCCCCCCCCCGCTTCACTGTCGTACAGGCTCAAGCCGTACGGCCTCGTGCTGTACGGCCTCGTGGGGGTACGGGTCAGCTCCCCGCGGCGGAACGCGCCCTGCGGCGCCGCACCACCACCCCCACGACCAGGAAGACCACCACCAGGGCAAGCGTGAGGAGCACGCCCCAGTTCACGGTGCGATAGGCCGCGCTCCCGCTCTCCACCAGCTCGCCGGCCTTGTCGCTCGCGGTCAGCTCGACGCTGCCCCAGTCCAGCGGCGGCGGCGCGGCCCACTTCTGCGTCACCCGCACCCGCTGGCCCGGCATCAGTTCGGCCGGCAGCTTCTTGCCCGCGCTGTCGAAGGACGTCCGGCCGAACAGGCCCTTCGCCTTGAGGTCGACTCTGGGTTCGAGCAGTACGTTCCCGCTGTTGACGAGGGTGTACGTGACCGTGGCGGCCTTGCCGAGGCCGGGCAGCAGCGGAACGTCGTAGTCGAACCGGACGTCCTGGACGCTCAGGCCGGGCGCCCGCTCGCCGTTGACCTGGAGGTAGACCCGGGCACCGACCGCCTGGCGGATGCCGACGCCGGTGCCCTTGGCGCGGGCGACGCGCTTGTCCAGGGCGATGACCGCTCCGGGATGGTCGCCGGGCGAGGCTGTGCGCGGAACGGCGACGGTGAAGGGCACGGTCGCCTTACCGCCCGCCCGGACGGTGACCTCCGTACGTTCCAGCCGCGTCCACACCCCGACGGACCGCTGCTTCTCGGCGGGTTCGCGCACGGCGAAGCCGCCGTCGCGCGGGGTGTTGTAGGCGTCGGCCGCGTAGAGGAGAAAGGTCACCGGCTCCTTGGCGAGGTTGGAGATGGTGACCTTGTCGCGCACGGTGCGCCCGGGGTCCGCCTTCATCCGGAAGTACGCCCGGTGACTCACGTCCTTCGCGGCCTTCTTGTCGGCGGGGAAGACGGACCAGCGGCCGTTGTCGGCGGCGTACGCGCCCGGTGGCGGGCTCGCGGTGAGCAGGCCGAGCGCCAGGGTGAGCGCGGTGAGGAGCACGACGGCGCATCTGCGACGCGTCGGCTGCGTACGGACGAAGTTCATGCGGCCCCCAGAGCGATGACGATGACATGGAGAGACGGAAGCGGGAGGGGAAGGGCGGAGCGACGCCGAAGTGGTGGAGCAACGCGGAAGTGGTGGACCAACGCCGAAGAGGTGGACCGGCCGTCGCACAACGGCCGGTCCACCAGTCGGAGAGAAGGATCAGGTCAGCGTCAGCGTGAGCACGGCCGCGTAGTCACCGGCGGCCGCGGTGGCCGGTACGTCCAGCGCGAGACCCGCGCCGACCGTGAACTCGCCGCCGGTCCGTGCCGCGTCGGGGGCGCTCGCGAGCGTGGCGCCGACCGTGCCGACCGGCCCTCGGGTACCCGGCACGCAGGTGCTGGCCGACCCGGCCGCCGTCGCGCAGGACGGCGTCCAGCCGAGCTTGTCCGCGCCGATGGTGCCGGCGCCGCCCGTGAAGTCGGTGACCTTCCCGGTGAGCGACCAGCCGGTGGCGCCGTTGCGGGCGTCCTTGACGGTCACCTTCTGCAGGTCGCCGGTCGAGCTGCCGCCCGCACCCTCCTCGACCGGGGACAGCGCGACGGTGTCGCCCGCCTGGGCCATGGTGAGCCGGCCGTCGCCCTGCTTGGGCGTGACCTTGGTGTTCACGTTCTGCTTGCCGGTGGTGGGGTCCGGGCCGGGACCGGGGCCGTCGCCCTGGATCTCCATCGTGTGCAGGAGTGTCGCCTGGCCCGCGTTGAGCGTGCAGGCCGCATCGAACTCGTCACCGAACGGCGGGAGTTGGACCGGGGCGCCGGACGCGTCCCGGGCGATCATGTTGTGCAGTTTGAGGCCCTTCACATCGAACTTGGCGGTACCGGCCTTGGCCCAGGTCAGCAGACCACCGGGGGACTTGCCGGTGGCGTTGACCTCGAACGCCGCGGCCGGGTCGGGGATGTTGGCCTTGGCGACGGTGTTGACCGCCTTGATCGGCAGGGTTCCGTCGCCGCCGGGCAGCGTGACGACCACATCCGCCGTGGCCTTGCCCTCCAACGTCACGGCGCCCATGACGCCGAGGCCCTGGGCGGCCCGCGCGCTGACCTTGGTGACGGCCTTGATGTCGTACTCCGGAACCGTCTCGCCCACCTTCATGGTGGTGGGCATGTCCGAGGAGATGTGGATCTCGATCGGGTCGTTGTTGATGATCGGGAACTTGCAGGTGTACTTCTGGTCCAGCTGCACCGGACCGGCGGACGCGGTTCCGCCGGCGACGGCGAGCAGGCCGGTGACCAGTCCCGCGGTCGCGACCGCGGCCAGGGCGCCATGCGCCCCGGACCTCTTTCGATGAGCTCTCATGGGCTGCCTCTCGTACTGCGTGAACGAGCAGAACGGGTGAATACGGTCCTGTTTCGGATCGGTAAACTACTGACGGGTAGTTGGGCGGTCAAGGTGTCGATTACCGGCGGTAATTCAGGTTTCTTGATTTTGGTGGTGCTTCATCTGGAAGTGAGTAACCAGCAATCCGGAGTTGAGCGTCGATGCCAAAAAGCAACAGACCTTCAGTAAGCGGCGAAACAGCTCTTGACCTGCTTCTCCGGGCGCGGCTAGCTTCCGCCTTCGGCTCGATTGTCAATTCAACGTGATTGCCTGTGTCGCCGAGCGGTCGGAGTTCTGATGCTGTCTTCTGAGGAAATTCCGGACGCGGTCCTTGGGCTGAGCCCTTTCGGCCGCCCGGACGCGCGACTGGTGAGCGCGGTGTGCCGGGCCGGCGGCCTCGGCATACTCGACCTCGGGACCGGCGACCGGCACACCCGTGAGGAACTGGCCCGGCTGTCCCGATGGGAGCCCGACCGCTACGGGGTGCGTGTGGGGGAGCGCTGCGCCCTGCGCCCCGGCGATCTGGACACGCTGCGGGACGGGCGGCCGCACACGGTGCTGCTCGGCGTGGACTCCGCCTGGCCGGCCAGTGAACTGAGCGGCTACTACTGGGTCCTGGTCGAGGTCACCAGCCGCGAAGAGGCCCTCAGGGCAGTGGCCGACGGGGTCGACGGCCTGGTCGCGCGCGGCAGCGAGAGCGGCGGACGCATCGGGAACCTCAGTACGTTCGTCCTCCTGCAGCAGCTCCTCGCCGATCCCGCCGTCACGCTGCCCGTCTGGGCGTACGGCGGCATCGGCCCGTACACCGCCGCGGCCGCGGTCCTCGGCGGCGCGACCGGCGTCGTCCTCGACACCCAGCTCGCCCTGCTCGCCGAATCCACCCTGCCCGAACGCGAACGGGCGCTGCTCGCGGCGACGGACGGCACCGGGACGGTCACCGTCGACGGCAGACGGGTGCTGCGCCGACGTGCGGCGCGGCCGGAAGCCGCTCACCCCGGCGGCGGCCACCTCCACCACTCCGACGCGGAGCAGGCGCTCCCCGTCGGCGAGGACGGCTTCCTGGCCGCCCGGTTCGCCGCGCGGTGGAGCACGGTGGCGGGGGCCGTGCAGGGGATACGTACCGCCGTCGCGGAAGCGGTGGCGAACGCGTCCCGGGAAGGCCCCCAAGGCATCGAACTGCCCATCGCCCAGGGCCCGATGACCAGGGTCAGCGACCGGCCGGAGTTCGCCGCGGCCGTCGCCGACGAGGGTGGGCTGCCCTTCCTGGCCCTGGCCCTGGCCGACGGCGAACAGGCCCGCGCCCTCCTCACCGCCACCCGCGCCGAGCTGGGCGAGCGCCCCTGGGGCGTCGGCATCCTCGGCTTCACCGACGAGGCGACCCGCGAAGCCCAGATCGCGGCGGTACGGGATGCCCGGCCGAGCCATGCCGTCATCGCGGGCGGCAGACCCGGACAGGCCGCCGAACTCGAGGCCGCCGGCATCCGGACCTTTCTGCACGTTCCGTCGGCCGGCCTGCTGCGGCAGTTCCTGGCGGCGGGCGCCCGCAGGTTCGTCTTCGAGGGCTCCGAATGCGGCGGGCACGTCGGACCGCTCGCCTCCTTCCCCCTGTGGGAGGCACAGCTGGCGGTACTTGAGGAGTACGCGGCCTGCCACCCCGAAGCGCCGGCGCAGACCCAGGTGATGTTCGCCGGGGGCATCCACGACGCGCGGTCCTCGGCGATGGTCACGGCCCTCGCCGCGCCGCTCGCCGCGCGGGGCATGGCGGTCGGCGTCCTCATGGGCACCGCGTACCTCTTCACCGAGGAGGCGGTCGCCCTCGGCGCCGTACAGCCGACCTTCCAGCAGCAGGTCGTGGCGGCGCGGACCACCGCGCTCCTGCACACCGCGCCCGGCCACGCGACCCGCTGTGTGCCGAGCCCCTTCACCGCCGAATTCAGCGCGGAGGAACGGAGGTTGAGGGACGAGGGCCTTGCGGCGGAGCGGATCCGGGAGGAGCTTGAGCGCCTGAACCTGGGTCGGCTCCGCATCGCGAGCAAGGGCGTGGAGCGCCGCGACGGGGAGCTGGCCCCCGCCGACGAGCGGCGTCAGCTGACCGCCGGAATGTTCATGGCCGGGCAGGTGTCCCTGCTGCGCGCGCGGGCGACCACGATCCGCGCCTTGCATACCGAAGTCGGCGCCGGGGCCAAGGAGTTCCTGGCGCGGCGAGCCCCCCTCCTGCGCTCCCGCTTCCCCCTCCCGGCACCACAGGCCGTCCGGGCACCCGCACCGCTGGATGTCGCCGTGGTCGGCATGGCCTGCATGTTCCCGCAGGCGGACGGCCTCGACGCCTACTGGGCCCAGATCCTCGACGGGACCGACGCCGTCACCGAGGTCCCCGCCGACCGCTGGGACCCGACCGTGTACCACAACGCCGACGGGGACGGCACACCCTCGCGGTGGGGCGGCTTCCTGCCCCGGATCCCCTTCGACCCGCTGTCGTACGGCATCCCGCCCGCGTCGCTCGGCGCCATCGAGCCCGTCCAGCTCCTCGCCCTCGAAGCGGCCCGCCGCGCACTCGACGACGCCGGATACGCGGAGCGCGCCTTCGACGGCTCCCGTGCCTTCGACCGCTCCCGCGCCTCGGTCGTGTTCGGCGCCGAGGCGGGCAGCGACCTCGCCAACGCCACCACGCTGCGCACCGTCCTGCCCTCGTACCTCGACGCCGTGCCCGAGGCCCTGTCCGGGCAGCTGCCCCGCCTCACCGAGGACTCCTTTCCCGGAATGCTCGCCAACGTCATCTCCGGCCGCATCGCCAACCGCCTCGACCTGGGCGGCGCCAACTACACGGTCGACGCCGCCTGCGCCTCCTCGCTCGCCGCCGTCGACGTCGCCTGCAAGGAACTCGTCCAGGGCACCAGCGACCTGGTGCTGTGCGGCGGTGCCGACCTGCACAACGGCATCAACGACTATCTCCTCTTCGCCTCGGTGGGCGCCCTGTCCCCGACCGGCCGCTGCCGCACCTTCGACGCCTGTGCCGACGGCATCGCGCTCGGCGAGGGTGTCGCCTGCGTGGTGCTCAAGCGGCTCGGCGACGCCGAACGCGACGGCGACCGCGTCTACGCCGTCATCAGCGGAGTGGGCCGCTCCAGCGACGGCCGCTCCCTCGGCCTGACCGCCCCCCACCCCGAGGGCCAGCGCGCCGCCCTCGAACGCGCCTACCTCCAGGCCCGCGTCTCACCGGCCGAGGTCGGCCTCATCGAGGCGCACGGCACCGGCACCGTGGTCGGCGACCGCACCGAACTGAGCGTTCTCACCGACGTGTTCACCAAGGCCGGGGCCGCCACCGGCAGCTGCGCGCTCGGCTCGGTCAAGTCCCAGATCGGGCACACCAAGTGCGCCGCGGGACTCGCCGGACTCATCAAGACGGCCCTGGCCCTGCACACCGGCGTCCTGCCGCCCACCCGGCAGCTCACCCGCCCCAACCCCGCCTGGGACCAGGACACCAGCCCCTTCGTCTTCCATACCGGCGCCCGCCCCTGGGCGGCGGCACCCGCCGAACGCCGCGCCGGCGTCAGCGCCTTCGGATTCGGCGGCACCAACTTCCATGTGGTCCTGCGCGCCCACGACGGCGGAGCACCCCCCGCCCACGGGCGCGCCCACTGGCCCGCCGAACTGTTCACCTTCCACGGCCACGACCACGAAGGCGCCGCCCACGAAGTGCGACGGCTCCTCGACCTGATCGAGCGCCGGCCGGCCACCGCACGCCTGCGGGACCTCGCGGCCACCACCGCTCGGCGCGCCGCGCACCGCACCGGACCGGTACGCGTCGCCGTCGTCGCCGCCGACCCGCAGAGCCTGCCCGGGCTGCTGCATCGAGCCCTGGCCGGGGAACACGACCCGGCCGCGGGGGTCTTCCTCGCGAGCGCCGTTGAGGGAGCCGTTGAGGGCGTCCCTTGGAGCGGGAGCGTCCCTGGGAGCGCCCCTGAGAGTGTCCCCGAGGGCGCCGCGACCCGTGGCCGGATCGCCTTCCTCTTCCCCGGCCAGGGCAGCCAACACCCCGGCATGGGAGGAGAACTGCTCATCGCCTTCCCCGAGTTGCAGCAGCACCTCCGCGTGGGCGCCGCCTGCGCTCCCGCGCTCTACCCGCCCGCCGGCTTCGACCCCGACGCGGAGATACGACAGCGCGCCGGGCTCACCGACACCCGCAATGCCCAACCGGCCCTGGGCATTGCGGGGCTGGCCACCGCCGATCTGCTCGCCCGCGCCGGAGTGCGGCCGGAGATGGCCGCCGGGCACTCCTACGGCGAACTCGTCGCCCTGTGCGTGGCGGGCACCCTCGCGCCGGACGATCTGATCGCGCTGAGCGGCCGCCGCGCCCAGGCCATCCTCGATGCCGCGGGCGACGACCCCGGCGCCATGGCCGTGATCGCGGCGGGCGCGGCCCCGGCCCTGGACGTCCTGCGGTCCGCGGGCCTGGCCGGCCGGGTGGTCCTGGCCAACCTCAACACCCCTGCCCAGAGCGTCATCTCCGGCCCGACCGACGCGGTACGGGACGCGGTGGCCGCACTGCGCGACGCCGGACACAGCGCAACGCCACTGCCTGTCGCCTGCGCCTTCCACAGCCCGCTCGTCGCGGGCGCGGGACCGGTCTTCGCCGAGCACCTCGCCGAAGTGCCCGTACGAGCCCCGGAGTTCACGGTGTGGGCCAACGCCACCGCCGCGCCCTATCCGGCCTCACCCGACGCGATCCGCGCCGGGCTCGCCGCACAGATCGCCGCGCCCGTCCGGTTCGCCGAGCAGATCGAGGCGATGTACGCGGCCGGGGCACGGATCTTCGTCGAGGCGGGCCCCGGCAGCGTACTGACCGGACTCGTCGGACGCATCCTCGGTGACCGTCCGCACCAGGCGATCCCCACCGAACCGCAGGCCGGCGCCGGACTGCGCGGCTTCCTCAGCGCCTTGGCCCGGCTCGCGGTCGCGGGGGTGCCCGTGGCCACCGGGTGGCTCTTCCACGGCCGCCCCACCGTCGACCTGGAGGTGTCCGCACCCACCCGGCCCGTCGCCTGGACGGTCGACGGCCACCTTGTCCGGGACACCTCGGGCGAACCCTTGTCCGGCGCGCTGCGACCGGCCCGACGCATCACCCTGGAGGCCGAGGTGACCGAGGTGAGCGCAGACCGCGACCGGGACGCGCTGCTCATGGAATTCCTCCGGGGCAGCCGGGAGATGGTGGCGGCTCAACGGGACGTCCTGCTCGCCCGCTTCGGCGGACCGGCCGCCCACGTGGAGGCGACGGAGCAGGAGCCCGCCCGGCAGGAGCAGGAGCCCGCCCGGCGGGAGCAGGACCCCGTATCTGTGCCCGTGCGGCAGGAGCCCGCGACCGGTGTGGACCTGCTCGCCGCTGTCCTGCAGATCATCAGTGACCGCACCGGCTACCCGGCGGACATGATCGAGCCCGACCTCGACCTGGAGGCCGACCTCAGCATCGACTCCATCAAGCGCACCGAGATCGCCGGGGAACTCGCGGGCCTGCTGGGCGGGGGAGCGGATGCGGTACGTCTGGACGACGCGTCGCTGGAGGAGCTGTCCCGGGCACGCACGGCGGGGGCGATCACGCGGTGGCTGACGGAGCGGCAGACCCACTCTGTCGGTGTGGGCGTCGGGCAGGGCTCCTTCTCGTCCGTGGGGCACGCCGGCGGCACGTCCCCTGAGTTCGACAGCGGTGGTGGTACGTCCCCTGCCTCCCCAAGTCTCCTTCCGGTACCCGGCGAAGCCGTCCCGGGCCCCGGCAGGGTCCAGTCGACCGGCGTCCCCATCACGCTCGAGGCCGACGGCGGGTCGCCCGACGCCTGCGCGCCCGTGACGTCGGCGGCCCTCCACGGCTCGGCCCCCAAGCGGTATGTGGTCGGGCGGGTGCCGCTGGGGCCGGTGCCCGACGCGGCGGACCTGGACCTGACCGGAAAGCGGTTCGCGGTACTCGGCGACGCGCCCGCGGGCCGGACCGCGACGGCAGGCGCGGATCAGGGCGCCCCGGGGGCCGACCGGGCGAGCCGGGTGGCCGACCACGTGGTCGCCGAGCTGCGGCTGCGCGGGGCGGACGCCGTGCCGGTCGGCCGCGACCAGGTGCTGACGGAGGCCTTCGGAGTGCTGGACGGCGTCGTCCACCTCGGCGCGCTCCAGGACGACGCGGGGCCCGTGCTCCCCACGGGCTTCGCGGTGCTCGCCGCCGCGCTGGCCCGCCGCCCCGCCTGGCTGATCGCGGCCTGCCCGGCGTCCGGCACGGCAGGGGCCGGTCTGCCCGGTCTGTTCCGTACGGCGGCACGCGAACACCCGGATACTCACATCCGGTTGGTGCGCCCGGCCGAGTGGCCCGAGGACGCGGAAATCGCCGGCGCCCTGGTGGCCGAGCTGGGGGCCCCCGACCGCGAGCCCGTGGTCGACCACACGTCTGAGGGCCGCTTCGCGCCAAGCCCACGACCAGCCCCGCTGGGTCCGTCCGCGCACCGTGGCGCGGGCCCCGTGGGAGACAGCTCCGTGGGAGACAGCTCCGCGGGAGACGGCCCCGTGGGAGACGGCCCCGCCGAGGCGGCGGCCTGTGGTCTCACCGCCGAGTCGGTCGTGGTTCTCGCCGGGGGCGGGCGCGGTATCACGGCCCGTTTCGCCCTGGCCCTGGCCGCCGCGGCACGCTGCCGCATCGAACTCCTGGGGCGCACCCCGCTGCCCGGCGCCCCGGAGGCCCCGGCCGCAGCCGCGGCGCGGGACCGGGCCCGGCTGCGGGCGGCGCTCGCCGCGCAGGGCGGCCGCTCCCCGGCCGAGGTCGACCGGGCCGCCGGCCTGATCCTCGCCCAGCGCGAAGTCACCGCCACCCTCGCAGAGCTGGAGCAACTCGGCAGCGCTGCCCGCTATCACGCCGTCGACCTGCGCGACGCGGACGCCGTCGACCGCACCTTGAAGGAGGTCATGGCCGAGCACGGCCGGATCGACGTCGTCGTCGGCGGGGCGGGCGTCATCGAGGACCGGATGATGGCCGACAAGGACGCCGAGTCGTTCGGCCGCGTCTACGGCACCAAGGTCGACGGCGCGCGTCATCTCCTGGACGCGGCGGCAGAACTCACCGAAGGCCAACAGCCGCTGCTCGCCGTCCTCTTCGGCAGCGTCGCCGCCGTACTGGGCAATCGCGGCCAGTGCGACTACGCCGCCGCCAACGACGCGCTGGAGAGCCTCGGCGCCGACTGGTCCGCCCGCACCGGGCACCGCGCGCTCACCGTGCACTGGGGCCCCTGGGCGCCCACCGGTCGCCACACCGGCATGGTCACCCCGGAGCTGGCCCGCGACTACGCACGCCGCGGCGTCGACCTGATCGACCCCGACGAGGGAGCACTGTCCCTGCTCCGCGAACTCGCCTGGGGCGACCCGGCGTCGTCGTCCGTCGTCCTGACCGCGTCGGGTTGGTGAGGTCGTGAGCGCTGAGGAGTCGGGGTGCTGGGGAGCGGCGTTGTACCGGCCGCGGAACCGCAGCGCGCGTGGCGGGTTCGTCGTCCGGCGTCCGGACCGTGTGGGGCCGGTGAGGTCGCCATGACGGATGTGGCCATCGTCGGCATGGCGGTTCTGCTGCCCGGCGCCCCCGACCTGGAGACGTACTGGCGCAACCTGACCTTTGGGGCCGACGCCATTTCGGAGGTGCCTGGGCACCGCTGGGACGCCTGCCTCTACCCGGAGCGGATCTACTGCGGACGCGGCGGCTTCGTAGACGAGTACGCCTCGGTGGACGCGGCCGGGTTCGGCGTGATGCCGGACTCCGTGCCCGGGACCGAACCCGACCAGCTGATCGCCCTCCAGGTCGCTGCCCGTGCCATCGCCGACGCGGGCGGCGAGGAACGCCTTCCCGGCCGCGACCGCATCGGCGTGGTCCTCGGCCGCGGCGGCTACCTCACCCCGGCCCAGGCCCGCAACGATCAGCGGGTGCGCACGGCACGCCAGCTCGCGCACACCCTGGGCGAGGTGCTTCCGGAGCTCGGCCCGGAGCGGCTCGCCCGCATCGAGGACGCCTTCGCCGGGCAGCTCGGCCCCGACCGGCCCGAGGCGGCCATCGGACTCGTCCCCAACCTCGCCGCGTCGCGCATCGCCAACCGCCTCGACCTGCGCGGCCCCGCGTACACCACGGACGCGGCCTGCGCCTCCTCGCTCATCGCCGTCGACCAGGCGGTGGCCGAACTCGCCACCGGCCGCTGCGACATGATGCTGGCGGGTGGTGTCCACCACTGCCACGACATCACGCTGTGGAGCGTCTTCACTCGCCTCGGCGCCCTGTCCCCCTCCGAGCGGAGCCGTCCCTTCCATGCGAAGGCCGACGGCATCCTCATCGGCGAGGGCACCGGCATCGTCGTCCTCAAGCGCCTCGCCGACGCCACCCGGGACGGGGACCGGGTCTACGCCGTCATCCGCGGCACGGGCGTCGCCGCCGACGGCCGCGCGGCGAGCCTGGTGAGCCCCGACCCGGGCGGCCAGGCCCGGGCCGTACGCCAGGCCTGGCGGGCGGCCGGGCTCGACCCGCGCGCACCCGGCGCCCTCGGCCTGCTCGAAGCTCACGGAACCGGCGCTCCGGCCGGGGACGCGGCCGAACTCGCCACACTGGCCGAGGTGTTCGGGCCACCCGACGGTGAGCCGAGCGGGGTCATCGGCTCGGTGAAGTCGATGATCGGGCACACCATGCCGGCCGCCGGCGTCGCGGGCCTGGTGAAGGCCGCGCTGGCCCTGCACCATGCGACCCTGCTGCCGACCCTGCACTGCGAGGATCCGCACCCCGCCCTGGCGGCCACCCGCTTCCGGCCGCTCAGCGCGGCCCGCCCCTGGGACGCCGAGGTCCGCAGAGCCGCGGTCAACGCCTTCGGCTTCGGCGGCATCAACGCCCACGTCGTCCTCGAACAGGCCCCGAGACCCACTGCCGCACCATCCCGTCCGTTCGTCCGTGAGCCGGAACCGGTACTCCGCCTCACCGCCGACAGCCCGGAGCTCCTCGCCGGCCAACTGGCCGCGCCCGACTCCGCGCTCCGCGCCCGCACGGACAACGAACCGCCCCCGGGCCGGGTCCGCCTCGCGATCGTGGCCCCCGACGCCAGACGCCTCGCCCTGGCCCGCCGCGCGGTGGCCAAGGGGCGCGCCTGGCGGGGCCGTGGCGACGTGTGGTTCGCCCCGGAGCCCCTGCTCACTCCGCATGCGGGCGGCAAACTCGCGTTCGTCTTCCCGGGGCTTGAGGCCGAGTTCGCCCCCCACGTGGCCGAAGTCGCCCAGCACTTCGGGCTGCCGCTGCCGGCCGGGACCGAGACCGAGGCGGTCGTCGGCGACGTCGGACGCCACGGCATCGGCGTACTCTCCGTCGGCCGTGTACTGGACGGAGCCCTGCGCGCCCTCGGCATCGAACCGGACGCGGTGGCCGGACACAGCATCGGTGAATGGTCCGCGATGCTCGCGGGCGGCCTGTACGACGCCGCCACGGCCGACGCCCTGCTCGCGGACTTCGACCCCGACTCGCTGCGCGTCCCCGGCGTCGCCTTCGCCGCGCTCGGCACGTCCGCCGAGCGGGTCCTCCAAGCGCTCGGCTCCCGCACCGACGTGGTCCTCTCGCACGACAACTCCCCGGCCCAGTCCATGATCTGCGGCCCGAAGGACGCGGTCGACGCGCTGGTACGCGACTTCCGTGAGCGGCGGATCGTCGCCCAGACCCTGCCGTTCCGCTCCGGCTTCCACACGCCGATGCTCGCCCCCTACCTGCGCCCGCTGACGGACGGCGTCCACCGCGCGCCCGTGCGCACGCCCCACATCCCGGTCTGGTCGGGCACGACCGCGGCACCCTTCCCCTCGGCCGCGGACGACGTCCGCGACCTGTTCGTACGCCATCTCCTTGAGCCGGTCCGGTTCAGGCCGCTGATCGACGCGATGTACGCGGCCGGGTACCGGGCCTTCGTCCAGGTGGGCACCGGCCGCCTGAGCTCCCTGATCGACGACACCCTCGCAGGCCGCGAGGGGCTGACCGTCGCCGCCGACACGCCCCGCGGCGGCGGACTCGCCCAACTGCGCCGTGTGGTGAACGCCCTGTGGACCGAAGGCAGCCCCACCCGCCGGGCCGAGAGCGCGATGCCGCCCCATCGCTCCTCCGCCCGGACGCCGGTACGTCTCGACCTCAGCGCCGCGTCGGTGTCGTTGCCGTCCGCCGTACGGGCGGAACTGCGTGCGGACCTGCTGGCCGCGATGGACCGGATCCCAGCGGCCACGCCCGCCCCCCTGGACGCGCTCTCGACCCGTTTCCCCGCCGTGGCCGAACTGCGGGCCGCGCTGGCCGAGACGACGGAGGCGACGGTGGCGCTGTTCGCAGGGTCCGCCCCGGCGCCGCGGGCCCCCGCGCCGGGCAACGCCTCCGCGCCCGTCGCCGGCCGGGCGACGGCCGCCCGGGTGGCCCCGCCTGCGCCCGCCGGGCACACCACCTGTTCGCGGCCGCCGGCTGTCGGTGCCGCGCGGGGGTCGGCATCGACGGGACGGGCTGTCCCGGCCGCCGGTGCGGGGGCGATGTCGGCGCCGGTTCCGATGGGGCCCGTCGCCCCGGCAGCTCATCCCCCAGGGGCCCCCGACCCGGCGCAGCTGACGCTGCTCCTCCACCGATCCCCGCTCCTCATCAGCACCACCGCCATGCCCCACCTCCTCGACCACTGCTTCATCCCGCAGCGCCCCGGCTGGCCTGAGCTCGCCGACCGGCATCCGGTCGTCCCCGCGACCACCGTCGTGCACCACATGACCGAGGCCGCCGAGCGGGCCCGCCCCGGACGGCGGGTCGTCGCGGTGCACGACGTGCGGCTGGAGCGGTGGCTGGGGGCCGAACCCGCCACTCGGGTCGAGGTCGTCGTCACACCGGAGCCCGACGAGCGCCTGGTGCGGGTGACGTTCGGGCCGTACGCGAGGGCCGTCCTGGAGCTCGCCGACGGCTATCCCGGCCGCCCGCCCGCCCGCTGGCGCCAGGACGCGGACGAGCGGCCCTGCGCGATCACCGCCGAGGAGCTGTACCGCGACCGGTGGATGTTCCACGGCCCCGCCTTCCAGGGCGTCACCGAGCTGACGGCCATCGGCGACCAGCACGTCCGGGGCACGATCATCACGCCGGCCGCCCCCGGAGCGCTGCTCGACAACGTGGGCCAGCTCCTCGGTCACTGGATCCTGGCCGAACGCAGCGAGCGCACCGTCGTCTTCCCCGTACGGATGCACACCTTCCGCTTCTTCGGCCCGCACCCGGCGCCCGGCACCCCCGTCGAGTGCCACGTCAAGGTCACCTCCCTCACCGGCTCCGCCCTCACCGCCGACGTCCAACTGACCGTCGGGGGCACGGTCCGGGTCGAGATCACCGGCTGGCAGGACCGCCGTTTCGACGTGCCCGGCGCCGACCGCCCCGGCGGTTACCCCGAGCGCCGCGCCCTGTCCCGGGCCCGGCCCGGCGGCTGGACGCTGCTCACCGACGCCTGGCCCGACCTGGCCTCGCGCGACCTCGTCCTGCGCACCCAGCTGGGCGCCGCCGAGCGGGCCGCGTACGAGACGCGTCCGCCGCGCGGCCGCCGCCAGTGGCTGCTCGGCCGGATCGCCGCGAAGGACGCGGTGCGGCACTGGCTGTGGCAGCAGGGCGAGCAAGCGGTGTACCCCGCCGAGATCGCCGTCCGCAACGACGCCGAGGGACGGCCGTACGCCGTCGGCCTGCACGGCAGGGAGCTGCCCGCCCTGGATCTCTCCCTTGCCCACCGGGCGGAGACCGCCGTCGCCCTCGTACGGCCGTGTGCCGAACGGGAGCACCCGGGCACGGGCGTGGGCATCGACGTCGAAGTCGTCACCGAGCGGGCCGAGAGTACCTATCCAATCGCTCTGGACGGACGGGAACACGCCCTGCTCGCCGGACTCAGCAAGGCCGGCGGGGAGCGCGAGGCCCTCTGGTTCACCCGCTTCTGGGCGGCCAAGGAAGCCGCGGCCAAGGCCGAGGGCATCGGCCTGCGCGGCGGACCGCGCAGGTTCGCCGTACGCGCGGTACGCCCGTACGGACTGATCGTCGAGACGGAGCGGCAGCGCCACCACGTGCGCTGCGAACACGTTGCGGCGCCCACGCCCGGATCGCCCAGCCCCAGCAAGGACTACGTCGTGGCCTGGACAGTGAAGGACAACGACCTGTGACGGAGAGCGACCCGTGAAGGACAACGACCCGTGAAGGACAACGACCCGTGAAGGAGAGCCACCTGTGAAAACGACCGCTCCGCCCGACGAGCGCCACGTGCTCGTCGAAATCGCCGAGATGATCACGACGGTGCTCGGCGACTACGCCCCGGACCCCGCGTCGATCGGCATGTACACCCGCTTCGGCGACGACCTGGAGATGGAGAGCATCGACCTGGTCACCCTCGCCGGGCTGCTCGCCGAGTGGTACGGACCGGACGCCAACTTCGCGTCCTACCTGGCGAGTCTGGAACTCGACGAGATCATCTCCCTGACCGTGGGTGATCTCGTCGCGTACATCTGCCGCGCCCTGCGGCCCAGTGCGGGAGACTGACCGTGGCCAAGGTGCGGGCGAACGGCCTCGACCACCATGTGCAGCAGCTGCCTCACCGACCCGGACCGCGACCGCGACCGCGCGCCATGACGGCGGACGGACGCGCGCCCACCGTCGTCTTCCTGCACGGCGCCTTCATCGACAGCCTCGCCAGCTTCTACTTCACCCTCGGCCCGCAGTTCGCGGACGCCGGATTCGACGTCCTCATGTACGACCTGCGCGGGCACGGCCGCAGTGAACGCCCGCCCACCGGCTACACGTTGGAGGACTTCAGCGACGACCTCGCCGCCCTCCTCGACGTCCTCGGCATCCGCGATCCCGTGCATCTGCTCGGGAACTCCTTCGGCGGCACCGTGGCCCTGGACTTCGCCGTGCACCACAGGGCGCGTACGTCCTGCGTCACCGTCGTCGAGTCGGGGCCCGCGACGCACGGCTGGTCCGCGATCATGAGCGGGGCGCTGCACCAGGTGACGGGGGCGCGGTCCGAGGAGGAGGCGCTCGCCTGGTTCGTCGCCGAGTACGGGGCGCTGGCCTCCACCCGGCAGGGCGACGATCTGCACGACGCGCACATCGCACGTCTCGGCCGCGCGGCCGGGCGGCTGATCGCCGCCACGTCCATCGTCCAGGACATCCCGGGCGGCCGTACGCTCAGCGACGACCAACTGCGGGCCCTGGACTGCCCGGTGTTCCTGGTCAACGGCCAGGGCGGCCTCGTCGCCGAGGAGACCGCCCGGCTGGCGGAGCTGCTGCCGCACTGCGATGTCGTCGCGGTGCCCGGCCAGAAGCACTCGGTCCTGGTCGAGGACGCCGAACGCGTCGGCACCCTCGCCCTGGAGTGGACGGTGCGGCGGCTGATGTGCGGGGGCGGTGCCCGATGAGCCGCTTCCTCTTCGTGGTGCCGCCGCTCGCCGGCCACGTCAACCCGGCCTCGGCCGTCGCCGCCGAACTCGCGGGACGGGGCCACCAGGTGGCCTGGGCCGGGCAGCCCGCCGTTCTGGAGGACCTGGTCGTCGCCGACAGCCCGGTCTTCCCCTGCGCGGGCGAGCCCAATATCGACGTCAGGCCCCGCGACCTGCGCGGCGTTGCCGCTCTGAAGTTCCTGTGGGACGAATTCCTCGCACCTCTCGCGTACGCCATGGCGCCCGGAGTGACCACCGCCGTCATGGAGTTCGGGCCCGACCTGCTCGTCGTCGACCAGCAGGCGGTCGCGGGCGCCCTGGTCGCGGAGCGGCTCGGTGTCCCCTACGTCACCTCCTCGACGACCTCCGCGGAACTGTCCGGCAGCCTCGTCGGCATCCCGAAGGTCGACCAGTGGATCACCGACCTCCTCGAAGGCCTGCGGCTGCGCCTCGGCGACCCCTCGGCCCGCTACGACCCACGCTTCTCGCCCCGGCTCACGCTGGTCTTCTCCACGAGCGACCTCATCGGTCCACGGCCGCCGGACCGCGGCCCGGTGTCCTTCGTCGGCCCGGCCCTCGGCCCGCGCGAAGACAGCGCCGACTTCCCCTGGGAGTGGGTCGACGGCGGCGACGGCCGGTCCCTGGCCCTGATCTCCCTCGGCACCGCCAACACCGCGCTGGGCGCCCGCTTCCTCGCCCAGTGCGTCGACGCCGTACGCGGCCGCTCACGCCAACTGCGCGCGGTGGTCGTCGACCCCGGCGGGGTCCTCGGTCCGCCGAGTGCCGACGACGACGTCCTGATCCGCCCCGCCGTGCCCCAACTCGCCCTCCTCGCCCGCACGGACGCCGTCGTCTGCCACGCCGGGCACAACACCGTCACCGAGGCCCTGTGGCACGGCGTCCCCCTGGTGGTCGCCCCGATCCGCGACGACCAGCCCGTGGTCGCCGCCCAGGTCACCGCCGTGGGCGCGGGCGTGCGGCTGCGGTTCGGGCGGGCCGACGCCAAGGCGGTCGGCTCCGCCCTGGACGCCGTGCTGCACCAGCCTCGCTTCGCGGTGGCCGCCCGCCGCGTCAGCCACTCCTTCCGGGAGGCGGGCGGAGCGCCCACCGCGGCCGCCCATCTCGAACAGCTCGCCATCGAAGAGCAGGAGAACCCATGGCACGGACTGCCGATATAGCCGAACGCAGGCCCCACTACCAGCGCCAACTGGCTGAGGGAACGGGCCGGTTCCTCCAGGCACCGCGCACCACCTGCCCCTGGTGCACTTCCGGCCGGCTCCGCCACAGGCTGCGCAGCCGGGACCATGTGCAGAACAAGCCGGGCACCTTCGTCCTCGACGAGTGCCACGACTGCGGGCACATCTTCCAGAACCCGCGGCTGACCGCCGAGGGCCTCGACTTCTACTACGGGGACTTCTACGACGGCCTGGGTGAGGAGGCCACGGCCAAGATGTTCGCCGGACGCGGCAGCGCGAAGCGCTTCCGGCACAGCGCCCGCGCCCTGCGCGCCCATGCGAGCCCGCGACGCTGGCTGGACGTCGGCACCTCGCACGGCCACTTCTGCGTGACGGCGAAGGAGGAGCTCCAGGACACCGAGTTCGACGGCCTCGACATGGGCGAGAGCGTCGAGCGCGCCGTGAAGGAGGGGCGGATCGCGGCCGCCTACCGGGGGCAACTCACCGATCTCGCCGACGACTTGGCGGGCCGTTACGACGCGGTGAGCATGTTCCACTACCTGGAGCACACCCCGCACCCGCGCGACGAACTCGCCGCCGCACGCACCGCACTGCGGCCCGGCGGACACCTCCTCATCGAGGTGCCCAACCCCGAATCCCCCCTGGGCAGGCTGCTTCGCGGGCGCTGGATGCCCTGGTTCCAGCCCCAGCACCTGCACTTCGTGCCCATCGGGAACCTCTGCCGCGAACTGGAACGCATCGGCTTCACCGTCGTGTCCGCCCACCGCCGCGGCAACCAGCACATCCCGGCCGACCTCGCCTGCGCCACCTGGTTCTGGGTGGCCCGCGCCATGCCCAAGGATGACGCGCCCTGGCTGGCGAAGCGGCCGGGAAGGGTCGCGGTGGCCGCCCGCTGGACGGTGGCGCTCGCCGCGCTGCCGCTCGTCCTCACCGCGTACGGCCTCGACCTGCTGCTCGCTCCCGTCCTGCGGCGGACCTCGCTGAGCAACGCCTACCGCGTGATCGCCCGCCGCGGCCTCTGAGCGCGCGCCCCTGCTGGCGCCCGCCGGACCGCAGCGGACTTCACCAAGACCGCTCAGCCGAGAGAGACCACTCAGCCGAGGGAAAGACCACTCAGCCAAGGGAAGAGACATGCCCAGATCGCTGTCCCGCCGGGCGGGTCGGCTCACCGCCGTCCTCGCCCTGATCCTCGCGGCCTGCACCCTCTCCGCGAGCACGGCGGGTGGAGAGCCCCGCCGGGCCCCCTCCACGGAGGCCGCCGCGGCACTGCCGCCGGACGACTTCTACCTACCGCCATCCGCCCTGCCCGACGGGAGGCCCGGTGACGTGATCCGCTCCCGCAAGGTCGACCCCGGCACTCCGACGCCCCGCGCCCTGGCCGACACCTGGCAGGTGATGTACCGGTCCACCGACGCGCTCGGCAGACCGCACGCGGTGACCGCCACCGTCCTGGTCCCCAAGGGCGGCACCCCCGCCGCACGGCCCATCGTCGGCTGGGGACCCGGCACCCAGGGCCCCGCCTTCCGCTGCACCCCGTCCCGGATGATCGCCAAGGGCGCCCTGTACGAACAGTGGGTCATCAACGCCATGCTCAGGGCGGGTTACGCGGTCGCCATCCCCGACTACGAGGGCTACCGGCCCGGACCGAAGACCACCTACATGGTCGGCAAATCCCTCGGCCCCGCCCTCATCGACGCGGTCCGCGCCGCTCAGCGCCTGCCCGCCACCGGGCTCTCCGCCGACGCGCCGGTCGCCTTCCGCGGCTACTCGCAGGGCGGCGGCGCCGCGCTGTGGGCGGGCGAGTTCCAGCCCGACTACGCGCCCGAGCTCAAGCTCAAGGGCATCGTCGCGGGCGGCGTCCCCGGCAGCCTCATGGAGGTCGCCCTGCCGCTCAACGGCCGGCCCGGCTCCGGCTTCCTCTTCTACGCCCTGATCGGCCTCGACAACGCCTATCCGGAACTCGACTTCGGGGACGTGCTCAATGACGCGGGACGCGCCATGGTCGCCGACCTCGAAGCGGGCGGCTGCGCCCTCGAAATGATCAACAAGTACGGCAACAAGCCACTCTCCACGTACGTCACGCGCAGCCCGCTCGTCGACGCGCCCTGGGTCGCCCGCTACACGGAGAACACCCTCGGCGCCACCCCGAGGATCAAGGTGCCGGTGTTCCAGTACCACGCCACCCAGGACGCCCTCGTCGAACCGAACCAGGCCGACGCCCTGCACCGGCAGTACTGCACCCAGGGCGTGCCGCTGACCTGGAAGACGTACGACACCACGGGCCGCCCACCGGTCGCCGACCACCTCTGGCCGATCCAGGCGGCGAACGCGGAGGCCATGACCTACCTCGCGGACCGGTTCGCGGGGCGTCCGGCGGCGCCCAACTGCTCCTAGGCGCAGGCGTGTCGGCGGTAGGGCGGTGTGAGGCGGACGGCGAGGATGGCGAGGTCATCGGGGCTGTCGGCGCCCAGGCGGATGAGGAGTTCGTCGCAGAACGCGTCGAGGGGTTCACGCGCCAGGTCGGCGGTGTGCCGGGCGAGCCGCATCATGGAGTCGTCGAGGGTTTCGTCCCGGCGTTCGATGAGGCCGTCGGTGTAGAGCAACAGCGTCGAGTGGGCGGGGAGCGTGACGGTCGCTTCGGGGCGGGGTATGTCGGGGTCCACTCCGAGCAGCAGGCCCGCGCCTTCGTCGAGGAAGCGAGTGGCGCCCTCCGCGGTTGTCAGGAGCGGCGGTGGATGCCCGGCGGAGGAATAGTGCACTTGCCAGGGCCCACCCGCGGGGCCTTTGACCAGACCGTAGAAGCAGGTGGCGGTGGCTTCCCTGTACAGGCTGTGGTTGGCCAGGTCCAGGCGGCGCAGGACCGCTTCAGGGGGCTCTTGGCGGTCGACGGCGATACCGCGGAGCATGCTGCGCAACTGGCTCATGGCGATGGCCGCGTCGAGATTGTGTCCCGTGACGTCGCCGATGACCAGCGCGGTTCCGTGGGACACGACGAAGCTGTCGTACCAGTCGCCGCCGACCTGCGCGGTGGTGGAGGAAGGTGCGTACCGGGCGGCCAACTGGAAGCATTCCACGTCCGGCAGCCTGGGCAGGAGAGCCCGCTGCAGACGTTCGGCGACGTTGTGGGTGTCCTGGTGGAGGCGGGCACTGTCCACTCCCAGAGCGAGGGTGCGGACCAGGTCGTCGACCAGGGACAGATCCTCTTCGGTGAACGGGTGACTCCAGCTCGTGCGGCCAACCGTCAGGGCACCGAAGACCTCCCGGCGCGCTCGCAGCGGTGCGACGACGGCGCTCGTCGCGCCCATCCGCTCGAACAGCTCCGCGTACTGGGTGTCCAGCGGGCTCTCGCCCGGGGTCGGTGGGGGAACCTCGTTGAGCAGCAACGGCCCCGCGCCGCGCAGCACGCGGGCGAGCGGACCCCGCGCGCCCTCGGCCAGCGGGGGGAGTCTGCCCTCGTACGCCTCCGGGCGCAGTCCCGCGGGCGGATCGCGGTGGACGACGCAGACCCGGTCGATTTGCGTGGCGTCGTCGAACAGGTCCACCGTGCACCAGTCGGCAAGGCGTTCTGTCATGATCTGGCCCGCCCGCTGCAGGCCCGCACCGAGATCCAGGGTGTTGCTCAGCGCACTGCTGGTGTCGGCCAGCAGGGAGAGCCGCTCAAGGGCCGACATATCCGTGCGCGTACCGCTCACCGGTCTGTGGCGTTCCGGTGCTGAGGGCAGCTGCGGTTCGGTGAATTGCTGCGCCACCGCGAGCTGGTTCCTTCCGGAGTGGACGGGTGCGGCACCCCTGGGAACGAGGTGCGCCACGAACACGGTGCGGCCGTCGGCCAGCTCCTGAGTCCGGACGGTCAGGCGCACGGGGACCATGTGGCCGTCATGGTGCTGCGCGGGCAGCGGCACCGAGCGGCCAAGGATGCGCGCCTCACCGGTGAGCAGCAATGAGCTGAACGCCGCGAGGTGACGCCTCCGCAGATGCTCGGGGATGAGCGCGGTCAGCCTCTGTCCGATCAACGCGTCGGCGTCCCAGCCGAGCATGTCCGCCGCCGGCCCGTTCGCCGCGACGATTCGGTTCGAGTCATCGGCGGCGATGGTCGGAACTCTGCTGGCCCGCAGGTGGCCCACGTCCCACGGCACCAGCTCCGAGGGGCTGAGACCTGGCTCCGTGGGGACCGTCAGCAAGGACCACGGGGCGGCGGAGCCGCCGTCGAGCTGGCCGATGACCTGATCGAGCAGCCACTTGCGGAAGAGCCGGTTGAGCGGGAGGGAGGGCAGGGTGAGGAGGCGCTCCTCGCGAGCCGCGTCTTCGGCCTGGCCGAGGACGCTGCGCAGCGTCGTCACGGCGACGGCCGCGTCGGTCGGGACCGACAGCGTCAGGGAGAGGATGTTCGTCTGGGGGTGATGCTCCTCCAGCGCGACCCGCAGGCCGGCGGTGAGCAGGTTGTTCATGTCGTGAGCGGTGGCGAGGTCCTCCGGTCGTACGCCTAGGGTGTCCCGGGCTGTCGCGGCGAACACGAGTTCACGCAGCAGCGCGTGCCGGTGCTGCTCGGATGCCGCGCAGAGGTCGCGCGGCATGTCCATGAGGGTCACGGTCGTGCGAGGACCGGCGGGCGGCGCTGCGGCGTTCCATCCTGGCGGTGACGATGACGATGACGATGACGGTGACGGTGACGGTGACGGTGACGGTGACGCAATCGGCACATTATCGGGCAACAGTTCGAACCACACTGTCTTGCGCTCCCCGTCGACGTCCACCCCGCGGTGGGACGCGAGTCGCTCGAAGACGCCGAGCCCGTGCCCCGTACTCGCGTATGGACGGCCGCCGCGAGGCACCAGACCGCGTGACGCGCACCGATCAGTCACCTCCACGGCAGCCCCGCCTCCAAGGGGCCTGACCGACACCTCGACCTCGGTGCGCGCGTGCAGAACCGCGTTCGTCACCAGCTCGCTGACCAGGAGCTGAGCGGTACTGACCAGTTCCGACGGAGCTTCGTCCAGCGCGGTCCCGACGAAACGCCGGGCTGACGCCACGCTCCGCGGTGTCGGTGGAAACCGTCGCGATTTCGCCCCGCGCGCGTCGGAACTGTCCATGCGTCCAGCCTGCCTCACCCCGCACGACCCCGCAGCCGCGCTCCGCGCTCCCACTGTGCGCTCAGACGAGTGCGGCGGGCGGCGTCTCCGCATACGCGCCCGTCCCGCAGCCGCCTGCTCAGCCCAGGGAGGCGATGAGGTCGTTGCACGCCTGCTCGCAGCGGCGGCAGGCCTCGGCGCAGATACGGCAGTGGTCGTGCTGGTCGGCGTGGCTCGCGCACTCGTCGCCGCAGGCCTTGCAGACGGTCGCGCACGTCTGGAGGACGGCCCGGGTGATGTTGGCGTCGTAGCCGGTGTGGCGGGAAAGTACCGCGGCGGTGGCGTTGCAGATATCGGCGCAGTCGGCGTCGGTGCGGATGCACTTGGTCAGTTCGGCGACCATCTTCTCCGACATGCAGGCGTCCGCGCACGCCGTGCACGCCTGGGCGCAGGCGACGCATTCTTCGATGCAGCGGGCGAGTTTCTCGCGGTCGACACCGCCCAGGTCGGCGGGGTAGGTGTCGAGCATGTCCTTGACCACAGTGGTCACTGGTTGCCTCCAGCATGGTGTTGTCGTCAGACGCGGTGGTGTCGCCCTTACGCGTAACACGCGTGTGGAGCGCTCAAACGCATCGCACGCGGTCAAGCGCGAGCAAGGCCGTTGTATGGCACGCGCTGGGCGACATACGTCTGGATGACGTGCCTGAGCCGAAGATCAAGGACCCGTATGACGCGATCGGCCACGAGGCCGTCGGCGTCGTGGAGGAAGTCGGCTCGGGGGTGCGCAACCTCCGCCCCGGTGATCGGGTCGTGGTGCCGTCGACGGTGGCGTGCGGGACGTGCGGCTACTGCCGGGCCGGCTACTACGCGCAGTGCGACAACGCCAACCCGCGGGGACCGCGGGCGGGCACGGTCTTCTTCGGCGGCCCATAGGCAGCCGATGGGCTGCGGGCTCCAGGCCGAGTACGCCCGTGTCCCCTTCGCTCACGTCGGCCTCGTCCCGTTGCCGGACACGGTCGACGACGCCCAGGCGATCCTGCTCTCCGACATCTGCACCACGGCGTGGTTCGGGGCCCGGCTGGCCGAGATCGGCGCCGGCGACACCGTGGCGATCGTGGGCGCCGGCCCGGTCGGACAGGCCGCCGTCGCCTGCGCCCGCCTCCAGGGCGCCGGGCGGATCATCGTCGTCGACGGTGTGCCGGACCGGCTGGAGCTCGCCCGACCACGAACGCGACAAGGCGGCCCCCGAACAGAACCCGGACGGGGACACATGGGTGCCGGGCGACGTACCGACGCTGGCGGCCCGCTGGGCACTGCGGATGGTGGCGAAGGCCGGCACGGTCGGCACGCGGCTCGGTCGAGCCCGGTCTCGGGGAGGCGGGCGGCACTCGACTCCTCCCGACGTTTCCATCCGATCTGCGCGGTTACTCATGGAATGTCCCGCTTCCGGAAGAACGCGGAGCGGATCTGCGCGTCGGCAGTGAGAAACGGAGCAGCGATGGCCAGCATGAAAGTGTCCGACTACATCCTCCACAGGCTGCGCGAGTGGGAGGTGGACCATGTCTTCGCCTACGCCGGCGACGGAATCAACGGGCTTCTGGCGGCGTGGGGGCGCGCCGACAACAAACCGAAGTTCGTGCAGGCGCGCCACGAGGAGATGGCGGCCTTCGAGGCGGTGGGGTACGCCAAGTTCTCCGGCAAAGTGGGTGTCTGCGCGGCCACGTCAGGGCCGGGGGCGATCCACCTGCTCAACGGCCTGTACGACGCGAAGCTGGACCATGTCCCCGTCGTGGCGCTGGTGGGCCAGACGAACCGCAGCGCGATGGGCGGCTCGTACCAGCAGGAAGTGGACCTGCAGAACCTGTACAAGGACGTCGCCTCGGACTTCTGCGAGACGGCGATGGTCCCGGAGCAGCTGCCCAACCTCATCGACCGGGCCATGCGGACCGCCTACGCCAAGCGCACCGTCACGGCGATCATCCTCCCCGCCGACGTGCAGGAGCTCGACTACAGCCCGCCGACGCACTCCTTCAAGATGGTGCCCTCAAGTATGGGCATGGGAAAGTACGCGCCGGTGCCCTCCGACGAGGACGTCCAGCGGGCCGCCGACGTGCTCAACGCCGGCGAGAAGGTCGCCGTCCTGATCGGGCAGGGTGCCCGCGGGGCGCGGGCGGAGGTCGAACGGCTGGCGGACGTCCTGGGCGCGGGTGTGGCCAAGGCATTGCTGGGCAAGGACGTGCTGCCCGACGACCTGCCGTACGTGACCGGCTCGATCGGGTTGCTGGGCACACGGCCCTCGTACGAGTTGATGCAGGAGTGCGACACGCTGCTGATGATCGGCTCCAGCTTCCCGTACGCGCAGTTCATGCCCGAGCTGGATCAGGCACGAGCTGTGCAGATCGACATCGACCCGCACATGATCGGTCTGCGCTACCCGTTCGAGGTGAACCTCGTCGGGGACTCCCGGGAGACGCTGCAACGGCTGCTGCCGAGGCTGCACCGAAAGGAGAGCCGGGCCTGGCGGGAGAGGGTCGAGAAGAACGTCTCGCGCTGGTGGGAGGTCATGCAGCGGCGGGCCGCCGTCGACGCCGACCCCATCAACCCCGAGTACGTCGTGCACGCCCTGGACGGCATGCTGCCCGACGACGCCATCATCACCGCCGACTCGGGCTCCGCCGCCAACTGGTACGCCCGCCATCTGCGGTTGCGCGGCCGGATGCGTGGTTCCCTGTCCGGCACCCTGGCGACCATGGGACCCGGTGTCCCGTACGCCATCGGCGCCAAGTTCGCCCACCCCGACCGACCGGCGATCGCCATCGTCGGCGACGGCGCCATGCAGATGAACGGCATGATGGAAATGGTCACCGCGGCGAAGTACTGGCGCCAGTGGTCCGACCCCCGCCTGATCGTCGCCGTACTGAACAACGGCGACCTCAATCAGGTCACCTGGGAGATGCGGGCGATGTCCGGCGCGCCCCAGTTCGAGGAGTCGCAGCACATCCCCGATCTGCCGTACGCCGAGATCGCCGAGCGCATCGGCCTGGCCGGTGTGCGCGTGGAGAAGCCCAAGCACGTCGAGGACGCGTGGAAGCAGGCCCTGGCGGCCGACCGGCCCTTCGTCATCGACTTCCGCACCGACCCGGCAGTCCCGCCGATCCCGCCGCACGCGTCCCTGGACCAGATCGAGTCCGCCGCCTCCGCCATCCTGCACGGCGACAGCGACCGCGGCTCCGTACTCAAGCAGGGCTTCAAGGCCAAGGTGCAGGAGTTCCTGCCGGGCACCAAGCACCGCGCCGACCGGCCCGGCGCCACGCACGACAGCACCTAAAGGAACAAGTGACGGAAAAAGAACAAGTGACGGAACCACGTCGATGCCGGGCCCCAGCGCCACGACCAGCGGTGGGCGTGGTTCACCGGTGGCGGATTCCTCGTAGGCGGATGCGCCCGGCGCGCCGGGCGCGTGCCAGCAGGGCCAGTGCCACGGTCGCCGCGCCGGCCACCCCGAGGGGCAGCAGCGCGCGCGGCCCCGGGGGCGAGGGCCGTTCGGCCTCGGCGTTCTGTCGCCGTAGCGCCGCGGCCAGCACTTCCGCCAGATGCAGGGGTGCGCGTCCGGTGCTGGCCTGTTCGACCTGCGTACGGCAGCTGAAGCCGTCCGCCAGGATCAGCGTCGAGTCGTCCGCCTCCCGCACGGCGGGCAGCAGCCCCGCTTCCGCGCAGGCCATGGACACCTCGTAATGGCCCTTCTCGAAGCCGAAGTTCCCTGCGAGACCGCAGCAGCCCGCGTCGAGCACATCGGCGTCGACCCCGGCACGCTCCATTACCTTCCGCTCGGCCTCGAAGCCCATGACGGCGTACTGGTGGCAGTGGCGCTGGACCACGGCCCGCGCGTCGACGGCCGGGGGCCGCCAGTCGTCGGCGCGCTCGACGAGCAGCTCGGCCAGCGTGCGGGTCTGCCGGCGCAGCCGCTCCACATCCGGGTCCTTGGGCAGCAGTTCGGCCGCGTCGGCGCGGAAGACGGCGGTGCAACTGGGTTCGAGGCCGACCACGGGCGTGCCGCGGCGCAGGTCCTCGCGCAGTACGTCGACGGTGTGGCCGAGGGCGCGTTTGGCGATGCCCAGCTGTCCGGTGGAAATCCACGTCAGCCCGCAGCACACCGCCGCGTCGGGCACCTCGACCCGGAAGCCCGCCGCCTCCATGACCTCCACGGCCGCCCGGCCGATCGCGGGGTGGAAGTGGTCGGTGAAGGTGTCGGGCCACACCACGACCTCGCCCCGCCGGCCGTCGCCGCGCGTCCCGCCCCGCTCGCGCCACCAGTCGGTGAAGCGCTGCTCGGCGAAGACGGGCACGTCACGTTCGGGCGCGACGCCGCCGAGTGCCTTGGCCACGCGGGCCACCCGGTCCACCGCGGCCAGCGCGTTGACGGTGCGCGGCGCGAGGGCGGCCAGCCGGGCCACCGCGGGAAGCCAGCCCATCGAGTAGTGCGCCAGTGGGCGCAGCCTTGTAGTGGTGGTGCAGGAACTCGGCCTTGTAGGTGGCCATATCGACGTTGACCGGGCAGTCCGTCTTGCAGCCCTTGCAGGCCAGGCAGAGGTCGAGCGCGTCATGCACCTCGTCCGAGCGCCAGCCGTCCTTGACCGGCGAGTCGTCGCCGTCGCGGACCATCTCGAACAGCAGCCGTGCCCGGCCCCGGGTGGAGTGCTCCTCCTCGCGGGTGGCCCGATAACTGGGACACATCACTCCACCCTGCGAGGAGCGGCACTTGCCCACGCCGACGCACCGGGCGGCGGCCCGGCTGAACCTCCCGTCGTCGTGGGGGAAGGCGAAAGCGGTGTCCGGCTCCCAGGGCAGGTAGTCGGCTCCCAGGCGCAGGTTCTCGTCGAGGCGGTACGGCAGCACGATCTTGCCGGGGTTCATCCGGTTGTCCGGGTCGAACAGCCCCTTCAGCCGCTCGAAGCCCTCGATCAGTTCGGGCCCGAACATCTTCACCAGCAGCTCGCCCCGCGACTGGCCGTCTCCGTGCCCGCCGGACAGCGATCCGCCGTACGAGACGACCAGGTCGGCGGCCCTCTCCACGAAGGCCCGCATCCGGGCGACGCCCTCCTCGGACTCCAGGTCGAAGGGGATACGGGTGTGGACGCAGCCGTGGCCGAAGTGCCCGTACACCGGAACCGCCGAGTCCTCCCAACCCTCCCAGGTGTCGGGCTTTCCGGGGACGTGCGCGGTCGCGCCCAGGCCGGACTCGCGGACCAGCCACAGTTCGTCCACGTGCTGTTCGTCGTCGTACCAGGTGTGGTCGACGTCGTCCGGTTTGGCGTCGATGAGAGCCCTGGCCCCGGCGTCGCATTCCTCGCGCGTGTGGCCGGTGAGCTGCACCATCAGATACGCCTGCCCCCCGGGCAGGATGTCCAGCGCCTCGGGGTTGAGGTGCTTCTCCTGCTGGAAGTGGATCAGCTGGTGGTCCACGCCTTCCAGCGCCGCCGGCTCGTGTCGAAGGACGGCCGGCACGTGGTCGGCGGCCTCACAGATGTCCTTGTAGCCGAGAACGACCAGCGCGGTGTGCTTGGGCACGGGTACGAGGTCCAGTTCCGCGCGCAATACGGTGACCAAGGTGGATTCCGAGCCGGTCAGGAGTCCGGCGACGTCGAAGCCGTGCTCGGGCAGCAGTGGCCGGCCTCGGTCCGAACTGCAAGCCGTACTCGGCCAGCTGCCGGTTCAGATCGTCCAGGACGATGCCCGGCTCGACGACGCACCGCCTGTTCCCGGTGTCCACCGACAGCAGCCTGTTGCAGTACTTGCTCCAGTCCACAACGACCGCGCTGTTGCAGCACTCGCCGGCCAGGCTGGTGCCGCCACCGCGGGACAGCAGCGGCGCCCCGCGTTCCCGGCACACCGCCACGGCCTCCTGGGCCGCCTCCACGGTGCGCGGGACGACCACTCCGATGGGCGCCTGCCGGTAGTTGGAGCCGTCCGTCGAATACGCCGCCCGAGTGCCCGTGTCGAAGTGGCAGCACGGGCGGGGGCGCGGCAAGGACTCCTGACAGGGTGTAACCCTGGGCACGAACACGCAAACCGGGCGCTCGGGCATTCGGTCCACACTCGGTGCGCGGCATCGCCGGCACCCCGGCGAACAGGAAGAAACCGAACCCGCGCTTGAGCGAGGCCGGCGGGGCGGTGCCGTCGTCGTTGCCGGCCGGGATCTCGGTGGCGTGCCCGTGGCTGAAGCCGCTCTCGAGGTCGAGGTGCTGTGGCGTGAGGGCGTCGCGGGGCGCTCCGGCCCGGGATGGCCGAGGGCAGGCTCAGCCGCCGGAGGTCTGTTCCCGGCGCGGTACCTGGGGTGACTTCGCGGCTTCGGCCTCCGCCTTGGCGTCGCTCACCGCGGCGGCGGCCTGCTTCTCGGCCTGGACAACAGCGGTGGCTGCGTCGAGCGCGACCGTGTTCTCGTCCGGTGGGCCGTCGACGTCGGAGGTGACGGCTCCCCCGGGGCCTCCAGGCCGCGCGACTTCGGGAGCGGCAGCCGGCGAATGGTCACCGAACGCGCTGGTGACGGTGCGAACTGCCTCGGTCAGCTCTCCCGGGATCACCCAGAACGTGTTGTTCTGGCTCTTCGCCAGGTGCGGGAGTGTCTCTAGGTACTTGTAGGCCAGGATCTTCGGGTCGGCATTGTTGCGGTGGACGGCCTGGAAGACGCGCTCCACTGCTTTCGCCTCGCCGTCCGCCCGCAGGATCATGGCCTGTTGCGTGCCCTGCGCTTCAAGGATGTCCTTCTGTTTCGTGCCTTCCGCGGTGAGGATCTTGGCTTGCCGTTCCCCTTCGGCGTGCAGGATGGCCGCGCGCTTGTCACGCTCGGCCCGCATCTGCTTCTCCATGGCCTCTTTGATGGTGTGGGGTGGATCGATGGCCTTGATTTCGACGCGGTTGACCCGGATGCCCCACTTTCCGGTGGCGTCGTCGAGGACGGCGCGGAGCTGCGCGTTGATCTCCTCGCGTGAGGTGAGCGTCCCCTCCAGGTCCATGCTGCCGATGACGTTCCGCAGCGTGGTCACCGTGAGCTGATCGATCGCCTGCAGGTAATCAGCGACCTCATAGGCTGCTGCTCGCGGGTCAGTGACTTGGTAGTAAAGAACGGTGTCGATGTTCACCACGAGGTTGTCCTCTGTGATCACCGGCTTGGGGTCGGACGAATACACCTGCTCGCGCACATCGAGTTTGGTGTTGATGCGGTCCGCCACCGGCAGGACGAAGTTCAGACCGGGTTGCAGCGTGCGGCGGTAGCGGCCGAACCGTTCGACGTTGTAGCGGCGCGCCTGCGGGACGATCCGCACGGTGGAGGCCACGAGGAAGACGACAACTATCGCCGCCACGAGCATCAGGACGACAACCGTGTCCACGTTTCCTCCATTGCTCTGTGTTCAGCTGTTCATGGAAGGAGTTCGCGGGGGTAGACGATGGCTGTAGCGCCTTCGATCTCCATCACGTCGACCAGCGTTCCCACCGGAATTACATGGCTTTCGTCGAGGGCGCGGGCGGACCATTCCTCGCCGGACAGTTTGATCAGGCCGCGGGTCGCGGTGACCTCCTGCAAGACCTCGGCCCGCTTGCCGATGAGCGCATCGCTGCCCTCGCGTGTGAGGGGTGACTGTGTTACATGCCGCAGTGCGATGGGACGGATGATCGCGAGCCCGGCTGCCGCTGTCGCCCCAAAGGCCACGAGCTGGCCGGCCGTGCCGATACCCACACCGGCGACCACGGCCGTAACCATCGCGGCGGCCGCCAGCAATCCGAGAACCAGTGTCAGGGCGAAGAACTCCGCGGCACCCAGTGCCAAGGCGGCGAGCAACCAGAGGTACCACGGCATCGGACCGCCCTCCTGCAGAGGCCCTGTCTACTTAAGTTACCTCCCGCGACCACGGGCGGAACAGACATCGCGCCGGTGGCCCTCTCCCGCGCGCCGTTGCCGGTGCTGCTGGTCCGACATGCGGAGGCGGCCTGCTTGGGGCAGCGTGGGAACTGGAATACAGCCGAAGCTCCGACAGGAGCCACCGCGTGCGGTGGTCGGAGGGGCTGTATGACGGCCCGGCGCACCGGGGCCGGTGACGGCATACCAGCTCGGGCCGGGGTAGCCCGGCTCACGGCGTCAGGTGCCCCAAAGACGAGCGGTACTCGGCTGGGATAGGGGTACGCGACGGGTGCCGGACAACCGATCGCTTCGATTGACCAGGAGGAGCTTTGAGCGACTTCCAGGGCACGAGCCGCCCGGACCAGAGCAGGCCGGCGGCGGTGGCAAAGACAGCACAGGACAAGGCGACGGAAGGCGCCGGGCTGGTGGGCGAGGAGGCCGCCGAGGTGGCCGGGACCGCGAAGGAACAAGCGGCAGGAGTGGCTCACGAGGCCACTGCTCAGGCGCGTGACGTGGTGGGACAGCTGCGGGATCAGCTCCAGGACCAGGCCCAGTCCCAGACGCAGCGCCTGGCGGAGAACGTGCGCCGGTTGGCCGATGAGCTGCGCGACATGAGCGCGAGCGGCAAGCCCGATTCGAGCGCCGCCGGAGTGGTGCGCCAGATAGCCGACGGCGGTCATCAGGTGGCTTCCCGCCTGGAGCGGCGCGGCCCGGATGGCCTCGTCAGCGATCTGCAGGATTTCGCGCGGCGCCGACCGGGTGTGTTCCTGGCGGGTGCGGCGCTGGCGGGCTTCGCCGTGGCGCGGGCCGGTAAGGGGATCAGTGCCGCCGGCTCGTCCGCCGCACCGGGTTCGGGCGCTGAGAGCGGGCAGCACCAGGTCCCCTCAAGCCCGGGCGGCACCCCCCGGCCTCCGGTGACGGGTGCCGGCACGCCCCGGACGGGGTACCGGAGTCCGCTGGAAACCCCCGGTCAGATCCAGCCGCCGCCCGTCGCACCGGGATACGGACAGCCACCCACGCCTACGGGGCCCGCTACGGCCACGCCTCCGCCACCGCCTTCGCCGCCCTACCCGGGCCGGCCGGGGCCGAGCCAGGGGAGCTGAGCGGTGGCCACACAGTTCCCGGAATCCATCGGCACGGACGCCCAGCACCCGACGGCCCCGCGCTCCGCCAAGCCGGACGAGCCGTCGATCGGTGACCTGCTCAGCGAGATCAGCACCGATCTGTCGCAGCTCGTCCGCGACGAGATAGAGCTGGCCAAAGCGGAGATCAAGCAGGAGTCGACCAAGGCCGGCAAGGCCTTCGGCATGCTGGGCGGGGCAGGTTACGCCGGTCACCTCGTCCTGCTCCTGGGCAGCCTGACCGTGATCTTCGCCCTCGCCAATGTCATGGACATCGCCTGGGCGGCACTGATCGTCACCGCCGTGTGGGCGGTGGTCGCGGCGGTGCTGTACAGCACCGGCCGCAAGCGCCTGCGCACCGTGAACCTCAAGCCCGAACAGACCGTGGAAACCCTGAAGGAGGACGCCCAATGGGCACGACACCCGACGAGCTGAGGACCGACGTGGAGTACCGGCGTGCCCATCTGGCCCGCAACGTCGACCTCCTGGCGGACAAGGTGACCCCCCGCAGGGTGGCCCAGCGCAAGGTCGGCGCGGCCCGGGGACGGCTGAGCGGCATCAAGGAGCGTGTGATGGGCACGACCAGCGACACCGTCGGGAACGTCGCGGACACCGCGCACGGTCTCGCGGACTCCGCCGGCCAGGCGGCAGGAAGCCTCGCCGATACGGCCAAGGACACGACCGGACAGATCGGTGACGCCGTCCAGCAGGCGCCCTCGCAGGTCAAACAGCAGACGCAGGGCAGCCCGCTCGCGGCCGGTCTCATCGCCTTCGGCGCCGGCATGCTGACGGCCGCGATGCTGCCGACCAGCAAGGCGGAGGAGCAAGCGGGTCAGCAACTGCGCGAGCACGCCGATGACCTGCTCGAACCGGTGAAGCAACAAGCCGTGCAGGCAGCGCAGGACGTCAAGGAAGAGCTGCGCCAACCCGCCGCCGATGCGGTGCAAGCGGTCAAGTCCACGGCACAGGAAGCAGCCCAGACCACGAAGGAGCAGGCCCGGAGCGCCGGACAGGACACCGCGCAGGGGCTGCGCGAGGTGGGCGGGGACACCGTCCATGAGGTGCGCGAGCAGACGGGCCGCCCCGGGCAACCGAACACCTGACGGGCGGCTGCCCCTGATGCGGGACCGCTCCCGCCGCACCGTGGAACTCCTCCTCGCCTTGGTCCCCGGCTCCGCCGATTGCGGCGGAGCCGGGGACCGCTTCCGTGCGCTCCCTCCTGTGAGGGATCGCGGCGCGCCGAACGAATCGGCAGGCTTACAAGGGAGTTCGCGGCACCTCGGCCCATGAGCGCACGAGCGCACGGGCGGAGTGAACCCGAGTTGGCCCGGTCGTTCATGCCGAGCGCCGCGAGATCCGATCTCTGGTCCGATGCGAACTGCACCGGCTGTACGGCTGTGACCTCCTCCGGCCCTACGGGCAAAGGCAACTTCTTCCCTGCCTACCGGGACTTCTTCAGTTCGGTGCAATTCGACGGGCCGGGCGGCCCGAGCTGCGGCACACCACCCGGCGAACTGGCCGGTGGTTGATGGGTAAGCCAGGTCCTTGGCATGCCGTGGACAGGGGTACGCACACCCGCTGCCCTCTTCTGGCTGCGCGACAGCCGCGCCGTCGTCGAGGTGCACGCGACACCCGGTGACCGGCCGGTCCTGCGGATACGCAGGGTTCACGGCCGGGTCGTGGAACACCCGGCGTCCTCGGTCGGCCGCCCGCACATGGTCACCACACCGTTTCGCGGACATGAACGCGCGGGAGCGCACACGCGCACAGGCCGCTGTGTGACGTCTGTTCACGGCTGGTGAACACCCATAGGCTGAGCGGCCTTCGCGTTGGGGAGGTCTCGTGAACGGTCTCCGTGCGGCCATCGTCTGCCTTGTGATCACGTGTGCCACGTTGGCGTCGCCGGCCGCGGCCGTGACGCCGGGCTGGTCGGCGCTGCCGGTGCCGGCGGCGGCCCCGCCGGTGACCGTGTCGGATCTCGCCGCCCGCGGGCCGGGCGAGGCATGGGCGACAGGGTTCGAGCACGCCGCCGATGGAGTGCGGCCGATGCTGTACCGGTGGGACGGCAAGGCGTGGAGCCGGGACACCACCTTCCCCGGCGCCGGTGAGCCGGGCTCGCTCGGCAAGGCGCAGGTCGTCGGCGAGGAGGTGTGGATCCTCCGCAGCCGCGAGGGAGTGAGGGACATCCTGCGCCGGTCGGCGGGGGAGTGGAGTACCGTCCCGTTGCCGCAGACCCTGCGGATCTACCAGGACTTCACCGCCGTACCGGGCGCCGCGTGGCTGGTCGGTGAGGACGACACCGGGGTGAAGGTGTTGCACTACGACGGTTCCGGCTGGACCACGCAGTCCATCCCGGACGGTGTGCTGTACGTGATGGGGATCAACGCGCGTACTGCCAACGACGCCTGGGCCTGGGGCAGTTCCAGCGACGGGACCACCGTCCTGCGCTGGGACGGCACGGCGTGGCGGGACGCGAAGGTGGCGCTGCCGCCGAACAGCAACGTGCACACGATCCTGTCCGAACCGTCCGGCAGGGCCACGATCGGCGGCAGCCAGTACACCGACAGCGGGAGTCGCACCTACCTGATGACCTGGAACGGGCACGCCTGGCGCACCACCTACCCGCCGCTGGGCGACACCTACACCGAGGCCATGGTGCGCGGCCCGGACGGCGCGCTGTGGCTGCCGATGCGCAGCGACCGCGCGTTCCAGTCGAAGTACGCACGGGTGGACGGTTCCCGCACCACCTTCTCCTACGGCCCGGAGCGCACGAACGCGATCGACGTCACACCGCGTGCACTGACGAAGGCCGGCTTCTCACTGCTGTCCTTCGGGACCGTCGAGATCTACGGCTCGAAACCCAACCTGCTGAGCGAACGGCTGGCACTGAGACCGGGGCTGTGACTGTGACCGGGAGGCTGAACATGGCGCGTCGACTTCTCATCGCGGCCCTCGCTGTCGCCATGACCCTCGTGACCGTCATGAGCACGGCCGCGGCTCAAACCCCGTCCTGGCAGCATGTACCGGTCCCGGCAGAGGTACGTCCACAGGCCGGGCTGAACGAGGCCGTGGCGCTCGGTCCGGACCGGGCGTGGGCGGTGGGCGCCGACGCCGTCGGCCGCCAGGCGCCGGGCTTCCCGCTGATGCTGCGCTGGGACGGAACCGCGTGGCAGCGCCAGAGCCTGCCCGGGGTCCGCTGGCAGGGAGAGCTGCTGTCCATCGCCGCGACCTCACCGACCGCGGTCTGGGCGGTCGGCCGCGACTCGGCGGGCGGCGCCCACCTGCTCCGCTCCGACGGCACCGCCTGGTCAGAGAGCAGGCCGCCGCGCGGTGTCGTGCTGACCAAAGTCGTCGCCGGCGGCGGCGAGACCTGGCTGATCGGTTCGCGGGACGGCGCGCAGGTACTGCTGCGCTGGGACGGGCGCGGCTGGCGGGACGTGCCGGTGCCACCGGGATACGTGTACGGCCTGCACATCCTGGCGGCCGACGACGTCTGGGCCGCGGGCGCCGGCGAGTCGGGTGCGGCCGTGTCGCACTGGGACGGCGAGGCGTGGCAACAGACCATCGTGAGCGGGTTCCCGCGGGCGGCCGTGGGCAGTGTGCTCGCGGTCTCGCCGACGGAGGTGTGGGCGGGTGGCACGGCCGGGTTCATCGGCGGCCCGGCGGGCAAGCCGATTCCGCCCCTGCTGGCCCGCTGGGACGGGCAGTCGTGGAGCAGGGTGACCACGCCCGCCGACTTCGGCGGGATCACCTCACTGGCACCCGACGCGTCCGGCGCGCTGGCCTGGGTCGCGGTGGCCCGCTCGCAGAAGTGGGGCCCGCCGGGCAGCTATCCGCCGCTTGTCCCCGGGCCGGACTTCCTCGCCTGGAACGGAAAGTCGTTCACCGAGTACAGCGAACCGACGGTGGCCGGGGAGGGCGACTCCTCGGACCTGCGCCTCGCACCGGTGCCGGGCACGGCGACGGTATGGTCGGTGGGCCGCGCCGCCGGCCCCGAGGCCACCTTCGCCCCACGCGTCCTGCGGTTCGGCTGAGGTGACGAACCTTGCCCACATCGACCCGGACCGAGTGCATCCCGCCCTGCCGGCCGCCGCGGACGCGGGCACCGCTGCGGCAGCCGCCGTCAGCTCAGCTCTCCGGACGCGCGGAGGTCGTCGAAGAGCAGCTGGTCCACCGGCGGCACCCGGTCGCGATCGCTGTACGAGAACCAGGCCACCTCGTCGATCTCACTGCTGGGGGCCAACTCCCCGTCGTACTCGGCGGTGTAGCAGGCCATGCGCACCGTGACGCGATCCGGGAGACCGGGTGCCCCCGCCTCGTACGTCCCCACATGCGCCACCGTCTCCGCGTCGAGGGAGACCGTCAGCTCCTCCTTGATCTCGCGCAGCAGGGTCTCCGGGTCGCTCTCGGCGCCCTCGCGCTTGCCGCCCGGGATGTAGAAGACGTCCTTGTCGCGCGGGCGCGCACACAGGATCCTGCCGCCCTCGACCCTCACCCAGGCCACGGTGTCGATCAGCACCGGCAGCGCCTTCTTTCCTTCTCGTCCCAAGACCGGCCGAGAAGGAACCCTACCGATACGCCACGGCGCCGTTCACGTCCCAGGGCCTGAGCTGGGCGAGACATGACGACCTGCCAGGGCGATCACCGCCGCGCCGAGAACGCAGACGACGCCGGCCGCCAGGTAGGCGAGGTGGTAGCCGGTGAGCCGGTCGTCGCTGGTCGCCGCGACCAGGACCATGACCGCCACTCCGACGCTGGCGCCGATCTGCTGTGCCACGACGTTCACCGCCCCGGCGACCGCGTGCCGGTCCGGCGCGACGCCGGTGAGCGCGGCGGACGTCATCGAGGGGAAGTTCAGTCCCTGGCCGATGCCGCTGATCACCAGGCCGGGCAGCACGTGCAGTACGTAGCTGCCGTGGTGGGGTGTGCTCATCCACAGGGCTGTTCCCGCGCCGATGAGGAGGAGGCCCACGGCCATCAGCGTCCGCTGGGAGTACTTGGCCAGCAGGCGCCCGGTGGCGAAGTTGGCGGTGAGGAACACGGCCGCCGACATCGGCACCAGCGCGAGGCCCGACTCCAGCGGGGAGTACTTCAGCATCCCCTGCAGATACAGCGGCGCGAAGAACAGCATCCCGACCGAGCCCATGTACTGCAGGAACGCCGCCAGGCTCGCGGCCCGTACCGACGCGACCCGGAAGAGGCCGAGAGGGAGCACCGGGTCGGCGGTGCGGTGCTCACGTACGACGAAGAGCAGCAGGAACACCACCGCGACGCAGAGCGAACCCCATGCCGACGCGCCGCTACTGCTCGCGCCGACGACCAGCAGGATGAGGCCGAGCGTGCCCGATATCGCACCCGGCAGATCCAGCCGGCCGCCGCGCCCGACACCACCGGGCAGCCCGGCGCGCGTCGCCGCCAGCACGGCCGCCCCCACCAGCACCGAGAACCACAGCACCGACCGCCAGCCGAAGAACTGGGTCAGCACACCGCCCAGCAGCACCCCGCCGCTGAAGCTCGCGGCGCCGACCGCCGCGTACACACTGAGTGCCCGGTTGCGCGCCGGACCGGCCGGGAACACCTCGGTCAGCAGGGCCAGCGCGGCCGGACCCGACAGGGCCGCGCCGATGCCCTGGACCGCCCGCGCACCGAGCAGCACCCAGGTGTCCGGCGCCAGAGCCCCGGCCAGCGCGGCCACCGTGAACAGGGCGACACCCCATTCGAACACCCGCCGCCGGCCGAACACATCGGCCAGGCGGCCGCCCACGAGCAGGAAGCCGGCGAACGTGACGGCGTAGGCGATCATCACCCACTGGAGCGTGGTGTCGTCCAGGCCGAAACGCTCCCCGACGGACGGCAGGGCGGCGTTGAGCACCGCGAGACCGCTCACGTCCAGCGCGAGCGCCCCGGCCAGCACCCCGAGTGCCAGACCGGGCCTGTGCTGTGGCATCACCTCGGTACTGGTCATGCGGGCTCCCCGAGGAACTCGCCGCCGACTGGGTCCGACATGCCGGGTCGTACGGCCGAAAGAAGGTGTGGGGAATGTCTGGATAAGGTGCCGTCGGTACCCGGGGCGCGAGCCTCAGTCGGCGTCGGCTCGTGTTCCATGATTTTCATGCCGAGCAGCTTGCAATGCCTCTCGCCTGCTGTCCAGACCGGCCCTGACACGTATGCGATCAAAGCGCATAGCGCACAGGGGCGTTGTGCGAGAAGAGAGTGAACCGGTCACTCAGGGGATCAGATCACGCCAGTGCGCCTGCCGACCCGCGGATCACCCTTGTTTCACCATTCACAGGGTGGCAGTCTGCTGATCGCCGGTCGGGCGAGATCCTGAGCAGATCCCGATCTGACGCAGCCAGAACGACTTAACGGGGGTCGGGTCGCGGTGCAGGTACGAGTCTCTCCACAGTCATGCCTTCCTGAGTCATATCGCGGAACCCTTTACCACTGACGGGACTTCCTCACGTCTGGGCTCCACCGCGGCGCTCGACACGTCGAAGCGAATTTTCCGTGTCATGAGCCATCCCCATTTCCCCAGCCGCCTCAATGCCGCTGCTATTGCATGGCTGACAAAGTTTCCGAGCCCTCGATCAGTCGGCCGCATGCCTTACCGGTATTTTCCGTACGCCCCGCCGAGGAGCCGAAATGCCCCAAGAGCACGCAGCACGAGATTCGCATGACGTAACGGATTTTCTGCTGTCTCGCGTTGCTGAGCTGATGGACACGTCCAAGGACGCGGTGGATCGCTGGGCGCCGATGCACCAGTACGGCCTGGATTCGCTGAAGTTGTCGACTCTCGCCGCCTCGCTGTCCGAATTCCTCGGCTGGAGAGTTCCGGTCACCTGGATGTGGCAGTACCCGACCCTCGACGAGCTGTCCCGTGCGCTCGTCGACGGTCCGCGTACCGCGGGGACCGCGGCCGCGGCCCCGAGCAGCGATCGCCGTGTCGCGTCGCACGAGCCCATCGCGATCGTGGGCATCGGCTGCCGCTTCCCCGGCGGACCCGACCCGTCCACGTTCTGGCGGCTGCTGACCGAGGGCGGCGACGCCGTCGGCCCGGTGCCGGCCGCGCGGCGCGAACTCATCGGCGACAAGGCGCGCTGGGGCGGGTTCATCGACGGCATCGACCGGTTCGATCCGCTGTTCTTCGGCATCTCACCCCGCGAAGCCGTCCAGATGGACCCGCAGCAGCGCCTCGTACTGGAGCTGGCCTGGGAGGCGCTGGAGGACGCGGGCGTCGCGCCCCACAGCCTCGTCGGCAGCGACACCGGCGTGTTCATGGCCTCCTGCTGGGGCGACTACGCCGCGCTGGCGCACTACCGCGGCCCCGACAGCCAGATCACCCCGCACACCGCGACCGGCATGCACGACGGCATCATCGCCAACCGCGTCTCCTACATCCTCGGCCTCCAGGGCCCGAGCATGGCCATCGACGCCGCCTGCGCCGGATCGCTGGTCTCCGTGCACGTGGGCTGCCAGTCGATCTGGATGGGCGAGAGCGAGCTGGTGCTGGCCGGTGGCGTGAACCTGAGCTTCGTCTCCGACTACTACACCGCCATGGACGCGATGGGCGCGCTCGCCCCGGACGGCCGCTGCAAGTCGTTCGACGCCCGGGCCGACGGATACGTACGTGGTGAGGGCGCCGGAGTCGTCGTGCTCGCCCCGCTGAGCGTGGCCCTCGAACGCGATCTGCCCGTGTACTGCGTGATCAAGGGCAGCTCTTCCAACAACGACGGTCTGAGCAACGGCATGACCGCGCCCAACCCCCAGGCGCAGGAGCTGATGCTCCGCAACGCGTACCGGCGGGCAGGCATCGCACCGTCCCTCGTGGACTACATCGAGTGCCACGGCTCCGCGACACCCCTCGGCGACCCGATCGAGGCCAATGCCATCGGCGCCGTCCTGGGCGGCGACCGCACGGAGCCCCTGCGGCTCGGTTCCGTCAAGTCCAACGTCGGACATCTGGAGGCGGCAGCCGGCATCGTCGGCCTCGTCAAACTCGCCCTGTCGATCCGCAACGGCGTGCTGCCGCCGAGCCTGCACTACACCGCCCCGAACCCGCAGATCATGTTCGACGAGTACAACCTCACCGTCCAGGACCGGCTGACGCCGTGGCCGCGACGGTCCGACGCGCGCCGGGGAGGCGTCAGCTCGTTCGGCTTCGGCGGCGCGATCTGCCACGTCGCCGTCGAGGAGCTGCCGCGCCCCGAGAGCTCGCTCCTCCTGCTGGCCGCGGACTCCAAGGAGGAGCTGGCCGAGCGGGCCTCGGCGCTGCGCGACGAGAACGACCTGCGGGCCGTCTGCGGTCGGACGCCCGGCGACGGCACCTTCCGGCTCGCGGCCGCCGCCCGCGACATGACCCAGCTCAGGGCGTACCTCGACGCCTTCACCGCCGGCGCCACCGCCGACGGACTGAGCGTCGGGGAGATCACCGGACGCAAGCCGCGGGTGGCGTTCCTGTTCTCGGGCAACGGTTCGCAGTGGGTGGGCATGGGCAGGCAGCTGCTCGCCGGCCATCCCGTGTTCCGACGGTCCATGATGAAGTCCGACAAGCGGATGCGGGAACTGCTCGGCTTCTCACTCGTCGATCAGATGCTGTCGCCCGACGGCCGCATCGACGACATGGACGTGTTCCAGCCGCTGCTGTTCTCCCTACAGGTGGCTCTGGCCGACACCTGGCGCTCGCTGGGGGTGGAGCCGGACGTCGTCACCGGACAGAGCGTCGGCGAGTTCGCCGCCTCCCACATCGCCGGTGCGCTCGACTTCGAGGACGCCTCCCTGCTCGCCGCCCACCACGGTCGGCTCCTCCAGCAGCTGGCCGTCGGACGCGGCGACGGCATCGTGGTCATGACCGGTGCGGACGTCGTCAAGCAGTATCTGACCGGCCGGCTCACGGTCGCCGGTCACAACGGCCTGAACTCCACACTGGTCACCGGTACGCCGCAGGAGATCGACGGACTCGTCCAGCGGCTGACCGAGGAGGGCCTCACCAGCCATCGCGTACGGATGGGCCACGCACCGCACTCGCCGCTGGTCGACCACGTACTCGCCCCGCTGAAGGTCGAACTCGCCGACATCAAGCCCCGCACCACACGCATCCCGATGATCTCCACGGTCACCGGCGAACTCGTCGACGGCGCGGAGCTGGGGCCGGACTACTGGGCGAACAACCTGCGCCAGGAGATCCGGGTGGTCGACGCCCTGACAACCCTGCGCGACCACGACATCGACGCCGTGATCGAGCTGAGCCCGCACCCCGTACTGCTCAAGTCCGTGTCGGAGATCCTGCCGGCGACCACCCTGCCCTCGCTCCGGCGTGGCGCCGACGAAGCCTCGACCCTGCTCGGCTCGCTCGGCGCGCTGTACACCGCGGGCCTTACCGTCACTCCCGGCCCGTTCACCGCGGGCGACCGGGGACGACACGTCGCGCCGGTCCAGGGCGACGTCGCGGCCGACGAACAGGTGCAGCTCGTACCCGTCACGGCGCGCACGGCGGACGCGCTGGCCGACACCTGCCGTGAGCTGTCCAACCACGTCGAACGCGACGCGGGCCTACGGGTCTCCGACCTCGCCTACACGCTCGCGACCAGGCGTACCCACCACAACCAGCGGATAGCGCTGTTCGCCCGCAACCGCCAGGACGTCCTGGACGGACTCGCCCGGGTCGCCGCCGGTCAGCCGCACCCCGATGTCGTCACGGGAACGGTCGCAGGCAACAGCGACCGGCGGGTCGCGCTGGTCTTCTCCGGCGGCGGAACCCAGTGGGTCGGCATGGGCCGCGAACTCATGCGCTCGCACGCCGGATTCCGTACGTGGATGAACGCCTGCGACGCCGCCGTGCGCGCGGCAGGCGGCTGCTCGGTGCTCGACGAGCTCGCCGCCCCGGCCGACCGGGCCAGGTTCGAGGAAATGGACTTCCAGCAGCCTGTTCTCTTCGCCTTGCAGGTCTCGCTGGCGAAGGTCTGGCTCGGACTCGGCATCCAGCCGACCGCCGTCGTCGGGCACAGCCTCGGTGAGGTCGCGGCCGCGTGCGTCGCCGGTGCGCTGTCGCTGGAGGACGCCGCCCGCGTCGTGGTCGCCCGGTCGCACCTGCTCGAACGCGTGGCGGCCCCGGGCGCCATGATCTCCGTGGACCTGCCGGAGGAGGAGCTGCTGCCGAGGCTCGCCCCGTACGCCGAGCACGCGGCCGTCGCCGTGGTCAACAGCCCCACCAGCGCGGCCGTCTCCGGCTCGCCTGAAGCCGTCGACGCCCTGGAGGCCGACCTGCGGCGGGAGGGGATCTCGACCCGGAGGATTCGCGTCGAAAGGCCGGTGCACAGTCCCGGCATGGATCCGCTGATCCAGCCGCTGCGCGAACTCATCGACGGCATCATCCCACTGACGAACACCATCCCGTTCCGCTCCACGGCACTGGCCGACACGGTCAACCCGGTCGCCGACGCCGACTACTGGGTGCACAACCTGCGCAACCAGGTCCGGTTCGCCGAGACGATCGGTGCCTTGGTCGACGACGGCGTCGGCACGTTCATCGAGATCGGCCCGCACGAGACATTGCGTGGCGCGGTCGAGGAGATCGCGCTGACCCGTGGGGCCCAGGTGCACGCGATCAACTCCCTGCGGCGCGACGAGAGTGACGTCCGCTGCCTGCTGGGGGCCGCCGCGTCGTTGTACGTCAGGGGCCTCCCGCTGACCTTCGACTCGTTGTTCGCCGATGACGTCGAGGTCGTGGAAACCCCGCTCGTGCAGTGGCAGAAGGACCGCTACTGGCTGGACACCACGCCACGTCCCCAGGTCGCGTCGTCGTCGGCTCCGGTCGCCCAGACCGTCACTGAGCCCGTGGCCGAGTCCGTGGCCGCGATCGTGGCCCAGCCCGCCGTCGAGACCGTGGCGGACAGGCCGCTGGAGGAAGTCGTCCTCGGCGAGATCGCCGACGCGCTGGGCGTGGCGGCGAGCAAGTTCGACGAAGGCGCCACCCTGCGGGACTTCGGCCTCGACTCGATGCTGGCGATCCGCCTCGTCAACAGGTTGCAGTCCCTGTACGGGCAGCGGGTGTCGCCGGTGGTGTTCCTGGACGGCCGGACCATATCCGAGGTCGTCGCCCATATCGTCGAGGCCGTCGGCGGCCGGCCGGAAGCCGAGCCGACCCGGACCTTCCTCGACGGCCTCTCCGAGCTGGACGCCGAGGAGCTGGTGGACGAACTGGCCATGCGCGGGCTGCTGGAAGCCACCGACGCGCCGGCGCTGGACCAGCTGCGCGCCGACGGCCTCGGTCTCCGACTGGCACCGGCCTCGCACGGCCAGGCCTCGCTCTGGTTCATGCAGCAGGTCTCACCGGACGCCGTGCCCTACAACTTCATGGTGGCCGCCCGGATCCGGACCGCGGTCGACGAGCAGGCGCTCGACCGCGCCGTACAGGCTGTCATGGAGCGGCACCCCGCCCTTCGTACGCTCTTCGTCGAGGCAGGCGGCAGCCCGTACCAGGTCATCCTGGACGAACCGGTGTACGAGTTCCTGGTCGTGGACAGCACGGACCTGGACGACGAACAGGCCCGCGAGGACCTGGCCGAGTACGGGCACCTGCCGCTGGACCTGGACAACGGGCCGCTGGTGCGCGTGGTGCTGATGACTCGTGGGCCCGCTGACCACTACCTGCTGGTGCTCGTGCACCACATCGCGTCGGACGCGGCATCGGCCGACGTGATGATCCGCGAGCTCCAGGAGTTCTACGAGGGCGCCGACCCCGCCGACAGCGAACCGGTCGCGCCCTACACCGAGTTCGTCGAGTGGGAGCGGCAGTGGCTGGCAGGACCGGCGGCCGACGCGGCACTGGACTGGTGGTCGCGGAAGCTGGCCGACCCGCCCGCCCATCTCGACCTGTCCACCAAGGAGCGACCCCCGGGCGTCACCTACGAAGGCCGCGACCTCACGTTCCGCTGGAGCGCCGAAGAGACCCGCCTGCTCAGGGAGTTCGCGGTACGCGAAGGCGTGTCGATCAGCACCGTCGTGCTGGCCGGCTTCTTCGCCACGCTCAACCGCGCTGCCGGAGTCCAGGACTCCGTGCTGGCCACCGCCATCGCCCAACGCGCCGAACCCGGCTGGGAATCCGCCATCGGGTATTACCTGAACACGGTGCTGGTGCGAGCCAAACCCACCGGTGACCGCGGCTTCCGGGACCTGCTGAGCGAGGTCCACTCCTTCTCGCTCGGCCTCCTCGAGCACATGAACTACCCCCTCGACCTGCTGGCGTCCCGGCTGAAGCCGCCGAGGGCCGAGGGCCGCTCCCCGTGGTTCGACGTGGTGGTGAACTGGCTGTCCTCGGACGCCTTCCCCCGGTCCGTCAAGCTCTTCCACGGCATCGGCGACACCATCGCGCCCGACGGCGCCCTGCCGCTCGAACCGCTGCGAGTGCGCAGGCACCTCGCCAAATTCGACCTGGAGATCTCGATGGCCGACATCGACGGCGAGGTCGTCGGCCACATCCAGTACAAACCGAGCTATCTGGAGAGGCAGACCGTGACGGGACTGCTCGCGCTCTACCGCACCGTGCTCTTCGACTCGATCGCCCACCCCGACCTGGCACTGAAGGACATCGCGCGGCGCGGCCGCCCCGAGGAGACGGACCAGTGACCGAGACCCTGCACTCCGAGTTCATCGAACAAGCGGTCAAGAACCCCCACGCGCCCGCCGTCTACTCCGACGCCGGCGTCCTCACCTACGGCGACCTGAACGAGCGGTCCCGCGTCCTGGCCGAACGGCTCGTCGCCGAGGGCGCGGGACCCGGTGTCCCGGTCGGCATCTGCGTCGAGCGCACCCCCGACCTGCTCGTCGGCATCCTGGCCACTCTGCGCGCAGGGTCCTGCTACATACCCCTGGACCCGAGGTACCCGGCCGAGCGGCTGACCTTCATGGTCCGGGACAGCGGGACCCGCCTGCTGCTGACCACGCCCGCGTCCCGGGCCAACTGCCCGGTGGGACCGACCGTGGTCGTGCTGGACGGGACGGCGACGACCGAGCCCGGCGAGCGGCCCGTGCCGATCGTGCCCGGCGACACCGCGTACATCATCTACACGTCGGGATCCACCGGCCGGCCCAAGGGCGTGGCCGTCCACCACAGCGGCTGCGTCGCCATGCTGTCCGAGATGGACCGGGTCTTCGAAGGCTGCGACCTGAGCGGCGTCTCGGCGGCGAGTTCGGTCTGCTTCGACATGTCCGTGATGGAGATCTTCGCCGCCCTGTGCCGCGGCGGCGCCGTCGTGCTCGTGGAGAGCGCCGTCCACCTGCCTGAGAGCCCCTACGCAGACAGGATCACCCACCTCAACGTCGTCCCGTCGGTGATGAACGGCCTGCTCGACGCCGGGTACCTGCCACCGAACGTACGCACGGTCGTGTTCGGCGGCGAACCCCTGCGGCGCAAGCTGGTCGACCGGGCGTACCAGCAGACCAGCGTCGAACGGGTCTTCAACGCCTACGGCCCGACCGAGGGAACCGTCTTCTGCTCGTTCAAGCTGGTGCCGGAAGACGACACCGAAGAGCCCTCGATCGGCACGCCGTCCGTCAGCGCCCGTGCCTACGTGCTCGACGAGGACCTGAAGCAGCTCCCGGCCGGTGTGCCCGGTGAGCTCTACATCGGCGGCGTCGGCCTCGCCCACGGCTACGTCAACCGGCCGCGCACCACGGCCGAACGGTTCGTGCCGGACCCGTTCCTGGACGGCGAGCGCATGTACCGGACCGGTGACGTCGTCACGTTCACCGACGACGGCGAACTCCGGTTCGGCGGTCGCACCGACCACCAGGTCAAGCTGCGCGGCTACCGTATCGAGCTGGAAGAGGTCGAGGCCCGGCTGACCGGCTGCCCCGAGGTCCGGGAAGCCGCCGCCGTCGTCCGGGGCAACAGGCTCATCGGCTACGTCGTGCCCGAGAGCGACCCCGAGGGCGACCCCGGGGACGGCGTCCGGCGGGACGCCGCGCTCCAGACCACCATCACCGGCAAGCTCGCCACCGAGCTGCCCGACTACATGGTGCCGGGGACGATCGTGTTCCTGACCGCGCTGCCGTTGGCGCCGGGCGGAAAGCTCGACCGCGCCGCGCTTCCCGAGCCGCCGGCCGCCGACACCGGCCCGCCCGCGACGGCCGCCGGCACACCGACCGAGGTGGCCCTGTCGGAGATCTGGGGCCAGCTGCTCGGCCTCGAACCGGCGGGCATCGACGTCAAGGCCGCCTTCTACGACCTCGGCGGCGACTCCCTGCTCCTCGTCCGGCTCGCCAGGCTGATGACCCGGCGGTTCGGCCGCCGCGTCCGCGTGCCCGACCTGTTCAGCTTCCGCGACATCTCCTCCCTCGGCCGCTGGCTCGACGACGAGAGCGGCGCCACCCCCGAGGTGGTCCAGTCGGCCCGCCTGCGCGGCAACGCCCGCCGCGCCGCGCTGCGCGGCCGCGCCACCTCCACCGGCGGCTGAGCCACCCCGACCCGACCCGAAGCAGGAGCCTTCCCATGACCGAAAGCCCCGAGCAGGACTACGACCCGGGCGATGTGGCCGTCATCGGCATGTCCCTCCGAGCGCCCGGCGCCAGGACCAAGGAACAGTTCTGGGACAACCTCGTGCACGGCAGGGAGTCCGTGTCGTTCCTCGCCAAGGACGACATCCACGTCGACGAGACCCTGATCCACAGCCCGTTCTACGTGCGGGCCTGCGGCGTCCTCGACACCTACGACAAGTTCGACCCGTCGGTGTTCGGCATCAGCGACCGCATGGCGGCCGCCATGACCCCGGAGAACCGGCTGTTCCTGGAGAGCGCGTGGGAGACGCTGGAGGACGGCGGCTACGACCCGGACCGGGTCACGGCCGAGATAGGCATGTACGGTGCCAACAACCCGCAGACCGCCGCGCTCTACAGCTCCCCGCCCGACCGGGTGTCGGTCGGCCCCGAGGCGATCGAGGCGAGCCTGGCGTGGTCGCCGGACACCATGACGTCCAACGCGCTGTACTACATGGGCCTGACCGGCGAGGCCGTCACCGTCGCCGCCGTCTGCGCCGGCTTCCACTACGCGGTGCACCTCGCCTGCCAGTCCCTGCTGCTCGGCCAGACCGACATGGCGGTCGCCGGTGGCGCCATGGTCCGGCTGCCGCACCCCCGCGGTCATCTGTGGGAAGAGAACCGCATCCTGTCCAAGGACGGCCACTGCCGCCCGTTCGACGCCAACGGCACCGGCACCGCGCTGTCCAGCGGTGTCGTCACGGTGCTGCTGAAGCCGGTGGCACAGGCCGTCGCCGACCGCGACCACATCTACGCCGTCGTCAAGGGCACGGCCATCAACAACAACGGTGTCAGCGCGATGGCCTACGGCCTGGCCCAGCCCGAGCGGCTGAGCGCGTGCATCGCCAACGCCATGGAGGTCGCCGGCGTCACCCCGGACACCGTGTCCATGTACGAGGCCAACGGTCTCGGCATGCCGATGACCGACGAGCTGGAGGTGCACGCGGCGAGCATGGCGTTCGGCAAGCAGACCGGCACCACCTCGATCGGCGGGGTCAAGGGCAACGTCGGCCACGGCGGTGTGGTGTCGGGCGGCTTCGGCGCGATGAAGACCGTACTGGCCCTGCACCACAAGAAGCTCGCGGCGACGATCAACCTGACGGAGGTCAACCAGGACCTCGACCTCCCCAGCACCCCGTTCGTGCCGCAGCTGGAGTCGGCGGACTGGGAGCCGGAGTCCGGCATCCGCCGTGCGGGCGTCACCTCGCTCGGCGGCGGTGGCTACAACGCGCACCTCGTTCTCGAGGAGGCGCCGGCCGTCGCCGAACGCGCCCCCGAGGCCGTCGGCAGGCCGCGCCTCGCCACGCTCTCCGCCCTGGACGACGAAGCGCTGGCGCGTCAGCGCGCGAGGCTGAAGGAGTGGCTGGTCGCCAACCCCGACCAGCGCCTTGACGACATCTGCTTCAGCCTCACCATGGGCCGCAAGGTGATGGACCGCCGGTGGGCGGCCGTGGTCCGCAGCCGCGCGGAGCTGATCGAAGCGCTGTCCGCCGACACCTCCCGCGGCCCGGCCGTCACGACCGGCGACGCGCCGCAGGTGGGCGTGGGCTCCTTCCACCGCAACGACAACGGGATCGTGCACTGCGGACAGGACCCACAGGCGCTGTCCGATCTGGCCGCCGCCTGGGTGAACGGCCGGCAGGTGGACTTCGCCTCCCTGCACGTGGGGGAGACCAGCCACCGGGTGCCGCTGCCCACCTATCCGTTCCAGCCGTGCCGGTTCTGGCGTACGGACTGGTGACCGTGAGCACACCGGCACTGGACACCGTGGACCTGGGCGACCCGAACACCTTCGCCGACCACGACCTCGACGACTTCTGGCGCACCCTGCGGGACACCGTCCCGGTGTACTGGAACCCTCCGGCCGACGGCCGCCGCGGGTTCTGGGTGCTCTCCCGCTACGACGACATCATGGCCACCTACCGGGACAACGTGAACTTCACGTCCGAGCGGGGCAACGTGCTCGTCACGCTGCTGGGCGGCGGTGACGCCGGCGCGGGCCGGATGCTGGCCGTCACCGACGGGCACCGGCACCACGAGCTGCGCAAGATCCTTCAGCGGGTGCTCTCGCCGAGGGTGCTCGACGAGGTCGCGCGGACGGTACGGACCAACACTCGGGAGCTGCTCCGCGAGGCGGTCGGGTCCGGCGGCTGCGACTTCGCCGAACAGATCGCCAGCCGGATTCCGATGACCACGATCTCGAACCTGCTCGGCGTGCCCGAACAGGACCGGCACTTCCTTCTCGCGCAGACCAAGACCGCGCTGTCGACCGACGGCGAAGGCGTCGACGAGGACGTCGACGAGGTCGACTCCGAGATGGCCCGCAACGAGATCCTGATGTACTTCATGGACATCGTCGAGGAGCGGCGCGAGTCACCGGGCGACGACGTGATCAGCATGCTGATCGGCAGCTCCATCGACGGTGTGCCGCTGTCCGACGAGGACATCGTGCTCAACTGCTACAGCCTGATCATCGGCGGCGACGAGACCAGCCGGCTCACGATGATCGACTGCGTCGGCACGCTCGCGGACCGGCCCGAGCAGTGGCGTCGGCTCAAACACGGTGAGGTGGGGATCGACACCGCCGTGGACGAGGTGCTGCGCTGGGCGTCACCCACGATGCACTTCGGGCGCAGCGCCATCAAGGAGACCGAACTGCACGGCGTACGGCTGCGGCAGGGCGAGATCGTCACGCTCTGGCACGCCTCCGGCAACCGGGACGAACGCACCTTCGACCGGCCCGGGGAGTTCGACCTCGGCCGCACCCCCAACAAACACATGGCCTTCGGCTACGGCCCGCACTTCTGCGTCGGCTCGTACCTGGCCAAGGTGGAGATCTCCGAACTGCTCATGGCCCTGCGGGACTTCACCACCGGCTTTGAACGGACCGACGAGGCGCTGCGCATCCGGTCCAACTTCCTGACCGGGTTCTCCACGATGCCGGTGCGGTTCCGTCCCGATCACTCCGGACTGAAAGAGATCGACTGAGTGATGAATATCTATATTTCAGGGCAAGGAGCATTCGCGGTACAGGTCGCGGAGGCGCTGCTGGACGAAGGGCACCGGATCGTCGGTGTGGCCGCACCCCGGCTGCGCAAAGGGCAGTCCGACGAGAACAACGCGCTGTCCTGGGACCGCCTGCGCTCCTGGGCCTACCCCAGGAGCATCCCCTGGACGGACTCGGCCGAGCTGCGCGCGATGCATGTCCCGGACGGCGTGGACATCATCGTCGCCGCGCATTCGCACGCCTTCCTCGGCCGCCGGACGCGTGCCAGGGCCGCCGTCGCCACCATCGGCTATCACCCGAGCCTGCTGCCGCTGCACCGCGGCCGGGACGCGATCCGCTGGACGATCCGCGACGGTGACAAGGTGACGGGCGGCAGCGTCTACCACCTCACCGAGCGGACCGACGGCGGCCCGCTCGCCGCCCAGGAGCACCTGTTCGTGCCCCCGGGCTCGACCGCGCAGAGCCTGTGGCGCGACCACCTGGCCCCGCTCGGCGTGCGGCTGCTGTTGAAGGTGGTCGGCGACCTCGCCGAGGACAGGCGGATCGAGGTCCCGCAGGACGAGAAGCTGGCGACGTGGGAGCCCGCGATGGGCGCGCCACCGCTGTTCAAGCCCGAACTCATCGCGCTGCCCGGAACGGCGTCCGTCGATGGCAGCAAGTGGGCACTTCACGCACGGTGAAAGTCGGCCCGCGGGAGGCATCCGGGGAGTCCGGATCACCTGCGGGCCGACTTCGGGTCGGGGAGCGATGAGCCCTGGGCGGGGTCAGGCGTGCCGTCGGGCCCACAAGGGGGTGACCAGAGAGATGAGGACGGCGGCGACGCCGATCTGGAAGATGTGCCTGATCCAGTCGATGCCACCGGTGTCGCGTACGCCGAAGCCGCTGGCGAGCGCGTTGCCGGCGACGGCGCCGACAATACCCAGGAGAACCGTCATCCACAGGGGAATGGGCTGACGGCCTGGCAGCACCAGCTTGGCCAGCAGACCGATGATGAGCCCCGCGATGATGGCCCACAGGAATGACATGACATCTCCTCCTGTCTGAAACTGTGCAGAACGTACAGCTCCGTGTGCCCTACAGACCGCACCGTATGCGTCGCTGTTTCCATCCCGGCGTGATCGGTTACCCATCCGGCATGGCACGGACACCGGAATCACCTGACCCTCAAGGCGCGCCCGATGAGCCGACTTCCCTGCCGAAGAGGTCGTGGCAGGCGGTGCTGAAGCGCACAGTGAAGGAGTTCAAGGACGACGAGCTCGCCGACCGGGCCGCGGCCCTGACGTATTACGGCATCCTCTCCCTCTTCCCGGCTCTGCTGGTGCTGGTCTCCCTGCTCGGTGTCGCGGGCGAGTCCGCCACCCAGCGGGTGATGGACAACCTGCGCGAACTCGCTCCCGGCCCGGGCCGGGAGATCATCTCCGACGCTGTGCGGCAGCTGCAGGGCAAGGGCGGCACCGGCTCGATCATGGCCGTCGTGGGTCTGGTGCTGGCCGTGTGGTCGGCCTCCGGCTACATCGCGGCGTTCATCCGCACCTCGAACGCCGTCTACGACATGCCCGAAGGCAGGCCCGCGTGGAAGGTGCTGCCCCTGCGCCTGGGCCTCACGGTGGTCCTGATGGTTCTCACGGTCGTCAGCGCGCTGATCGTGGTGTTCACCGGCCCCCTGGCCCAGCGGGCGGGCTCGGTGCTGGGGGTCGGCGACACGGCCATGACGGTGTGGTCGATCGCCAAATGGCCGGTCCTTGTCCTGCTCGTCGTCATCATGATCGCGATCCTGTACTGGGCCTCGCCCAACGCCCGGGGCCGCGGCTTCAAGTGGGTGACCCCCGGCAGCTTCCTCGCGCTGCTGCTGTGGATGATCGCCTCGGTCGGCTTCGCGTTGTACGTGGCGAACTTCGCCTCCTACAACAAGACCTACGGCGCCCTGGCCGGCGTCGTCGTCTTCCTGGTGTGGCTGTGGATCACCAACCTCGCGATCCTGCTCGGCCTGGAATTCGACGCGGAGATGGCCCGCCAGCGGGCCATGGAGGGCGGCCACCCCGAGACCGACGAGCCGTACGTCGAACCGCGCGACACCGCCAAATGGACCGAAGAAGACCGCCGCCGTCTCGACTGAATCCATCAGCACGGAGGCATGACAGAAGCGGGCGCGGGAAACTGCCACACATGATCGGCTTGACGGACCTCAAAGAAGGCGACCGGCGGCTCACCCGCCGTATGGCCCACTGGACCTCGCCCCTGACGCGCCACGTACTGCCCGCGGTGGAGTCGGCGGCCGAACGCACCAAAATGTGGTGGGCCGCCGCGGCGCTCATGTCCGCCACCGGCGGCTACCGGGAACGGAAGGCCGCGGTAGCGGGACTGGCCGGCATGGGCGTCGCGGGGCTGGTCTCCAACACGGTGTGCAAGCAGCTCTACGAACGACGCAGGCCGCCCGAGGAGCTGATCCCTCATGACGATGTCAAGGATCGCCCGGACAGCTCCTCGTTCCCTTCCGGGCACACCGCGGCAGCCGTCGGCTTCACCGCCGCCGTGGCCGCGACCAGCCCCGGCTGGGGCGCTGCCTGCGCGGTCCCCGCGGTGGCGGTCGCGGTCGAGCGGGTGCACTCCGGCGCGCACTACCCCACCGACGTGGCCGTCGGCGCCGTGATCGGGCTGGCCGGCGCCTGGCTGGTCCACAGCACCCCCAAGCTCTTGCTGCGCCACTGGCTGTGAAGGGCCCGCCGGCCGCCTACCGGGGCTCGGTCGCGAGCTGGATCAGGTTGCCGCAGGTGTCGTCGAAGACGGCGGTGGTGACCGGGCCCATCTCCAGGGGCTCCTGGGTGAAGCGGACGCCGAGGCCGCGCAGCCGCTCGTACTGCGCGTGCACGTCCTCGACGGCGAACTGTGCGAGCGGGATGCCGTCCTCGACGAGTGTGTCGCGGTACGGCTTGACGGCCGGGTGGGCCGCGGGCTCCAGGAGGAGTTCGACGCCGCCGGGCTCTTCGGGCGAGACGACGGTCAGCCACCGGTCCTTCTCGCCCACCGGGACGTCGTGCTTCTTCACGAAGCCGAGGATCTCGGTGTAGAAGCGCAGGGCCTTGGCCTGGTCGTCGACGAAGACGCTGGTCAGATGGATCTTCATGGGGTGCTCTCCGATGCGTCGGGCGGGTCGGTCACGAGCCACCGCTCGGCGATCTGCCGGAGCGGGGCCCTGTTCAGATCATGGAACTTGTAGCGGCCTTCCCGCCTGGCGCGAGACCCCGAGCCGGTGCTTCATGCTCAGCCGCGAGCGGATCTCGAACAGTGTCTGTCCGGACTTCGGTCGAGGCGACCTCAGCGGCGCCGATCGTGGCGTTCGCCCTCCACCCCCCCCGGCGATGGTGGGGTTCTCCGTACCTTCTGTCAGGTGGGTGCCTCCATGGCCCGCCGCTGTACTCCCATGGGTCAATGATCTTGGGGCGGGCGTACTGCCGGCCACCCGTTCGACACCCCAGCACCCCGCTACCGCAGGGCCGTTGGGAACCGTCGTACGCCTTCCGGTGATATGAGGCAACCACCATGACGCAGCCGCGAAACTCCACCACACGTGACGCCAAGGGCGCCCGCGGAGTCGCCCTGGGTGCGGTGACGGCGATCGCCGTCACGGCGACCCTGGCGATGCCGCTCTCCACCGCGTGGGCCGACTCCGGCCCCCACAAGGCCGGTTACGGCCGGGCGGACCTCCAGCGAGGTCTGGACGGCATCGTCCGCGAGGACAAAGTGGTGGGCGCCGAGGGCACATTGGTGAACGGAAAGCACCGCGGCTCCGTGAGAAGCGGCACCGCCGAACTCGGCACCGACCGGCCGGTACCGCGCCAGGGCTACTTCCGCATGGGCAGCAATACCAAGACCTTCGTCTCCACCGTGGTGCTGCAACTGGTCGGCGAAGGGCGCATACGCCTCGACGACACCGTCCACCGATGGCTGCCCGGAGTGGTCGAGGCCAACGGCAACGACGGCAGGCGGATCACCGTACGGCAGTTGCTGCAGCACACCAGCGGCCTGCCCGACTACGACGACAGCCTGCCCATCACCGACGAGGAGGAGTTCCAGAAGCACCGCTTCGACCGCTACGAGCCGCGGGGCCTGGTCGACCTGGCCCTGCGGAACCGGCCCCTCTTCGAGCCCGGCGAGGGATGGAGCTACTCCAACACCGGTTACATCCTGGCCGGGATGATCATCGAGAAGGCGACGGGCCACCACTGGAGCGACGAGGTCCGCACCCGGATCATCGAACCCCTCGGCCTCAGGCACACCTTCTCGCCGGGCGGGCGCACCGGCCTTCCGCAGCCGCACGCCAAGGCGTACCAGCAGTTCAAGCCGGGGGGCCGACTGGTCGAAAGCACCGAGGTGAACATGACGTGGGGCGGCTCGGCTGGCGACCTCATCACCACCTCGAACGACCTCACGCGCTTCTGGCAGGGCCTCCTCGGCGGCAAGCTGCTGGAGCGGAAGCAGATGGCGCAGATGTTCAAGACGGTGCCCGCCCCCGACGAGGCCGGAAAGGTGGTCCAGGAAATGGGGCTCGGCGTCTTCCGGACGCGGCTCAGCTGCGGAGGCGGCTACTGGGGCCACGGCGGGACCACCCTCGGCCATCTCAACGCCAACGGCTTCGTCGACAAGGGCAAGAGGGGAGTCATCGTGATGCGGACCACCAGCAACGCCGCGGATGACCGCGACGACCGCACCGACCGGCTCATCGACGACGCCTTGTGCGCGACGAAGTGACCGCGTACCCCGGCCGGGTGACCGCGCGCCGCTCACGTCGGCCGGATGACCGCGCGTACGCAGCCGTCCTCCTTCTCCTTGAACATCTCGTACGCCCGCGGTGCCTCGTCCAGTGAGACGCTGTGGGTCGCCAGATGGGACGTACTCAGCTCGCCCGCCGCCATGCGGTCCAGCAGCATCGGGATGTAGCGCTGCCCGTGCTGCTGGGCGCCGCGTACGGTCAGACCCTTGTTGATCACCGCGCCCAGGGGGAACTTGTCGACGACCCCCACGAACACTCCGAGGACGAAGACGGAACCGCCCTTGCGGCAGGCGTGGATGGCCTGCCGGACGGCGGTGGGGCGGTCCGTCCGGAGCCGCAGCTGCTGCTTCGCCCGGTCGTAGAGGTGGACCGGGCTGTCGCTGTGCGCCTCCATGCCGACCGCCTCGATGCACACGTCGGGACCACGGCCACCGGTACGTTCCCGCAGCTCGGCACCGACGTCATCCCCAGCCGCTCCGGGATCCGGTCGATGGAGATCACGCGCTCCGCGCCCAGCAGGATCGCGGCGCGCGCCGCCATCTGGCCGACCGCCCCGCATCCCCACACGGCGACCACGTCACCGGGCTTCACACCCGCCAGGTCGGCGCCCATCCAGCCCGTCGGCACCGAGTCGGACACGAACAGCGCGCTCGTGTCGTCGATGCCCTCGGGCACGGGGAAGGCGCCGTAGTCGGCGAAGGGTACGCGTACGTACTCGGCGTGGCTGCCGCGCAGGCCGCCCATGGCGTGCGAGTAGCCGAAGATGCCGCCGGTGTCGGCGCCGAAGAGGGCCTGGCCGATGCCGGGGTTGGTGTTCGTGTTGTCGCACAGGGACCACAGGTCGTTGGCGCAGTACCAGCAGCGGCCGCAGCCGACGAAGGACGAGACCACCACGCGGTCGCCGACCGAGTGCCGGCGCACACCGGCACCCACCTCGACGACCTCGCCGAGGAACTCGTGACCGATGACGTCCCCGGACCGCATGAAGGGGATGTATCCGCCGATGAGGTGCAGGTCGGAGCCGCAGGTGGTGCCGGCGAGGAGCCGTACGATCACGTCCTGCTCGTTGCGCGGGACGGGGTCGGGTACCTGCTCGACGCCGAGCTTGTTGACGCCTTCCCAGCAGAGAGCCTTCACAGCACTCCCTCCCCGCCCGCGCGCCGGCTCAGCAAGCCGACGAGTTTCCCGCCGGGCGTCTTCCGTGGGGTGGGCGGCGTGTGATCTTCGACTGTGGCGCCGCGAAGCGCACGGCCAGCTCCGTTCCGCGGTCCCCCGGCGCGGGGCTGGTCCGGGTCTCGATCCTTTCGCCGCGGACCGATGGCTGACGGTGACGATCAATCTGGGACCGGCCGACGTGCAGCCGGATCCGCCGGGCGCGCCTTGTGACGCCGAGCGACGACGGCGGCCCCGGCGGCGAGTCCGGCGGCGGCCCACAGTGATTTTCCGGCGGTCATGGTCATGGTGGTTGGTCTTCTCGCTCGGGGCGCGTCCCGGTGAGCGCGCCGACGCGCCGCGGGTACCCACGGCTGAGCCGCGCCATCCCCGTGCGCGGGGCGCGGGCGACAAGCGGGATCCGTTGGGCCAGACTTTTTACAGAGGCAGGCTTTCACCCCCGTCCGTGGGAGGGGGCTCCCGTGCTGGATGTGCCGTTCTGGTTGTGGATCGCGTTCGCCGTCACCGTGGTCGTGGCGCTGGCCGTGGATCTTCTGGCGCACCGGGAGGCACACGTCATCGGCTTCAAGGAAGCTGCCGCCTGGAGCGGGGTCTGGGTCGGTCTCGCCCTGGTCTTCGGTGCGGTCGTCTTCCTGGTCCTGGGTGTGACGCCGGGGGTGGAGTACACGACCGCGTGGCTGCTGGAGAAGAGCCTGTCGGTCGACAACCTGTTCGTCTTCGCGCTGATCTTCGCCTACTTCAAGGTGCCGCGCGCCTACCAGCACCGCGTGCTGTTCTTCGGCGTCATGGGCGCGCTGGTGTTCCGAGGCGTCTTCCTGGCCGCCGGAGTCGCTGTCGTCAGCCGGTTCACCGCGGTGCTGTTCGCCTTCGCGGCCGTCCTCTTCTACAGCACCTACAAGATCCTCAAGGAGGAAGAGGACAGCTTCGACCCGGGCAAGAGCATCGCCGTACGGCTGCTGCGCAAGGTCATTCCCGTCCGGGACGAGTACGCCGGGATGAGGTTTTTCGTCAAGGAGGCCGGGAAGCGGGTCGCCACCCCGCTGCTCGCGGTCGTCGCCGCGGTCGAGGCGGCCGACCTGATCTTCGCCGTGGACAGTGTGCCCGCCGTGCTCGCGGTGAGCGACGACGCCTTCATCGTCTACACCAGCAACGCGTTCGCCATCCTCGGACTGCGCGCCCTGTACTTTCTGCTCGCCGGCCTGCTGGACCGGTTCCGCTACCTGAGCAAGGGTCTCGCGCTGATCCTCTCCTTCATCGCCGTGAAGCTCATCCTCCAGGCATCGCACAAGATGATCAGCGGCAGCATCCCGGAGATCCCGTCGCCGGTCAGCCTGGCCGTCATCGTCGCGGTCCTCGCGGTGTCCGTCGTGCTGAGCGTCCGGCGCCCGTGAACACCGGGTCGTCCTACCTCACCGATGGCTCCGCGCGTGCAATGTTTATCCCATTTTAGGGCAAATTAGCTTAATCTATGTGTATGGCCAGAACTGAGCGTGCGACGACCCAGCAGGCCGGACATGTCTGCCCCGCCTGCAAGCAGCCGGTGTCCGCGCAGATCGCGCGGCACAAGACGATGGGGGTTTACGTTCCCCTGTGGAAGTCGGGCCCCTGCCACAATCCGAGCTGCCCCAAGTGCGCGCAAGAAGAGCGGAAGCCGCACGGCGCGACAGCGTGAACAGCGCTCCCGGGCCGGCATACGGCTGACGGCGCCGCCGGGGCAGTGATGGTGGCGGTCCATGGTGGCCGTCCGCGTCACCGTGTCCGCCGCCCGGCTGTTTTCGCCCACTAAAGGTCTGCATTCGCGTACTCCCTGACAAAAAACCAAGTCGGCCCGCGGGGCCAGGTGGTGAGGGGGCACGAGGGAAGCCATGAGGCGCACGAGTCTTCTCTGAGCACACCGGGGCGGTGAAAGTACGCCCGTGACCCGATGAAATAACTCCCACGGCACCCCTTTGAGTGAATTGGCCCGGTGCGGGACGTGGGTATTCGACGAATGGCGTCACGGAAACACCTTTCAGCGAACAGGAGTTGTCGACGCATGCCTCATGCGATGAGCACGACGGAGCGAGAGGAATTCCTCGCCGGGGTCCACATCGGGGTGCTGGGGGTCAGCGCGGGCGACGGCGGGTGCCCTCTGCTCGTACCCGTCTGGTACGCCTACCGCCCCGGCGGCGACATCACCGTCCTGACCGGCCGGGACTCGACCAAGACGGGCCTCGTCCGAACGGCAGGCCGACTCGTCATCTGTGTGCAACGAGAAACGGCACCGTACAAATACGTCAGCGTCGAAGGCCCGGTCGTCGCGTATGAAAACGTCGTGGACGCGGGCGAACGGGAAGCGATGGCACACCGCTATCTGGACCCCGACACCGCCCGCGCCTATCTGGCCGCCACCGCGGAGCAGCTCTTGACCGACGCGACCATTCGCGTGCGGCCGGAGCGCTGGCGTACCGCGGACTTCTCCTCCTTCGCGGCCGCTTTCACCCCTTAGATCCCAAGGAGTCGACCATGCCCGGTGCCTCGACACCACGCACCGACGGGCCGGACGAGTCGGCGCTGTGGAACGACACGGCGACGCCCTATCCGCGGGACCGCTGCCTCCACGAGGTCTTCGAGGAAGTGGCGGCGGCGGCGCCCGGAGCACCCGCGGTCCGGCACGGCAACCGCGGGCTCAGTTACGGCGACCTCAGCCGGCACTCGGGCCTGCTCGCCGAGCGGCTGCTCGCCGCCGGCGTCCGGCCCGGCACCAACGTCGGCGTCATCGGCGGCCGTGGCCCCGAGGCGCTCGTGGCGTTCCTGGCCGTGCTCAAGTGCGGCGCGGCCTACGTGCCGCTGGACGACGAGCTGCCGCCGGCCCGCCTCCAGGCCATGGCCGAGGACGCCGACGTCCGGGTGGCCGTGTCCCTGCCGGGCAGTACGGGCCGCGTCCGGCGCCTCGGCGCGTGTGTCGACGTGGGCACGGTCCTGCCCGGGCCGGCCACGGAAGGGCACCGGAGCCGACGGGGCCCCGGGCCGGCCAGGACCGCCGGGACCGTACCCCGCTCGGCGACGGACTGCGCCTACGTGATGTTCACCTCCGGGTCCACGGGCAGGCCCAAACCCGTCGCCGTCCCGCACCGCGGCATCATGCGCCTCGCCGCCTCCGCCCCCTGGCTCGCCCCTCCCACGGCCGAGGACCGTGTGCTGCACGCCTACAGCTGCGCATCCGACGCCTCGACCATCGAGATCTGGTCGGCGCTCCTGTCCGGCGCGTGCCTGGTCGTCGCGGAGCGCGAGACGCTGCTGTCGGTCGACGCGCTGGAACGCCTGTTGCGGGGCGAGCGTGTGAGCGTGGCGTTCCTGACCGCGGGAGTGCTTCACCACGTGGTGCGCAACCGGCCCTCGGCGCTGCGCGGGCTGCGCTTCGTCTCGGCCGGCGGAGAGGTGCTCGACCCGCGGCTGGCCGCTCAGCTGCTGGCCGCCTGCCCCGACACCATGCTGGTCAACTTCTACGGGCCGACCGAGAACAGCGTCGTGTCCAGCGCGTTCGTCGTGGGTGAACTCCCGCCCGGCACAGGAGCTGTTCCCATCGGCCGTCCCTTTCCCAACTCCACCTGTCACGTCCTTCGGGACGACGGCACGCTCGCCGACGTCGGCGAGGAGGGCGACCTGCTGGTCGGCGGCGACGGGCTCGCCCTCGGCTACTGGAACGATCCCGCGCTGACCGCCGAGCGCTTCGTCGAGGCCCCGTTCGGTTCGGGCGAGCGCCTGTACGTCACGGGGGACCGGGCCCGTTGGCGCGGCGACGGATCGCTGGAGTACCTCGGCCGCCGGGACCGGCAGGTCAAACTGCGTGGCTTCCGCGTGGAACCGGACGAGGTCGAGGCACGCCTGCGCGCGCACCCCGCGGTGGGGGAGGCCTGCGTGGACGTCCTGGGCGAGGGCCCCGGTGCCCGGCTCATCGCTCATGTGACGCCCGCGCGTGCCGGTTCGCCGGTTCCGGTGGCGCACGTACGCGCGTATCTGACCCGGTGGCTGCCGCCGCCCGCCGTGCCCGGTCACCTCCACGCCGTGGACCGCTTTCCCGTGACGGGCGCGGGCAAGGTCGACCGCCGGGCCCTGGCCGCCCGCGCCGGAACCGCCGCCGACGGCGCCGTGTCCGACGACGCCGGACCTGACGCTGCGGCCTCCCACCGCGACCGCCCGCCGGTCGAAGAGGCCCTGCTCATCTCTCTGGCGGACATCTGGGAGCGTTCTCTGCGGGTCCGGCCGCAGCCGACCGACAGCTTCTTCGACCTGGGCGGCGACTCCCTGCTCATCGCCGAGGTGACCACCAGGACGATGGGCGTCCTGCACCTGGACGCCGCCCACGGCACGTTCCTGGTACGCAGTCTGCTGCGGGCGCCGACCCTTGAGGCGTACGCCCGAGCGGTGGCGCAGGCGGGAGGCGCCGAACAGACCACCGACCGTGCCCTTCACGCCGTCGACTTCGCCCGCGAGGCGCGGCTCGGGCTGCGGCTGCCGCCCCGGCGCGGTCGCGTGCCCGACTGGCGCCGCCCCAGGCGCGTGCTGCTGACCGGCGCCAGCGGATTCGTCGGTGCCTTCCTCCTCGACCGGTTCCTGCGCGGCACGGGCGCGCACCTGCTGTGCCCCGTACGAGCGCGGGACGAGACCCACGCGCGCCACCGCGTGCACGCCAACCTCGCCCGATACGGACTTCCCCCGGCCCCGGAACAAGCACGACTGTCCTGTTTCCCCGCCGATCTGACCCGGCCGCGCCTCGGCCTCTCCGAGGAGGTGTTCGGGGAGCTGGCGGACTCCGTCGACCTCGTGGTCCACGGCGCCGCGCACGTCAACTTCCTCTACCCGTACGCCGCTTTACGGCCGGCCAACGTCGAGGGGACGCGCGAGGTGCTGCGGCTTGCCGCGGGCCGCCGGGTGCCCGTGCACTTCCTGTCCACCATCGCGGTCCTCGCCGGTTTCGGCACCGCAGGGGTGCGGCACGTGGACGAGGACACCCCGCTCGACCACGCCGATCACCTGACCATGGGCTACGCGGAGAGCAAGTGGGTGGCCGAGCGGATGCTGAAGGAGGCGGCGGCGTCGGGCCTGCCCGTCGCGGTCTACCGGCCGTACGAGATCACTGGCGAGCAGCACACCGGCATCTGCAACACCGAGACGGCGATCAGCTCGCTGTTCAGGGTCGTCGCGGAGACAGGCCTGGCTCCCGACATCCCGCTCCCGCTGGACTTCGTACCGGTCGACCACCTCGCCGACGCCGTCCTGCACCTGGCCACCCACGAACCCGCCGACGGCCGCACCTACCACCTCACCAACCCCCGCCCCGCACGCCTCACCGACATGCTGGCCCGTATGCGCGCCGCGGGATACCGCGTCCGCGACCTCGACTACGTCGCATGGGTGCGGGAGCTGGTGAAGCACGTGGCACAGAACCCCAGCAGCCCGACGGCCCCATTCGTCTCCCTCTGCGTCGACCGCAGCAACCAGTCGGACATCAGCGTCAAGGAGATGTACCTCGATGGCGTCTTCCCGGGCCTCGGCCGCCGCAACATCGACCGCGCCCTGCGCGGTACCGGACTGCACTGCCCACCCACCGACGCCGCGCTCCTCGACCGCTACCTCGGCTTCTACCGCTCCAGCGGCTATCTGCCCCCACCCCGCGGCCACCACGAAACCTGACCTCTGTGGACCTGGCCTTCCATCACCACAGCCCCCACAGGAAGCGCGCGTACTCGTCGGTGACCGGACCCGGCGAGTACGCGCTCTCTCGCAGCTCTCTCAGCCGCCCTCTCTGTCGCCCTCTCAGACGCCCGCGATGCTCTGGATCCAGGACCGGTACGCCGTCACGTTCGTGTACGCGGTCGTGGTCTGGCGGTCACTGGTGGAGGCGACGCCGACCTGCACGCCGTTGGCCATCATCGGGCCGCCCGAGTCGCCGCCCGCGGTGATGCCGTCGCCGCGCCGGGCGCAGATGGCCTGGCCCTGGTAGGCGTCGCGGCAGCCGCCGGTCACGACGACGTTGGCGACCTTCAGGAGCCTGGACTGGCAGTTGATCTCGGAGCCGCACTGGGAAGTCGCTCCCCAGCCGTACACCTGCACGGTCTGGTTGACCGACACGGAACCCGGGGCGCCGAGACGCGCGTAGGTCGCCGACACGGAGCGGTCGAGCCTGACCAGGGACAGGTCCGAGCCCGCGTGGTTGTGGACGCTGACGCCGTTGGCCGTGGTGCCGCCGGACGTCTGGTCGAGGCTGCCGATGCGGAACGAGAGGCCGCCGCCGCTCACACAGTGCTTCGCGGTCAGGATCCAGGTCGGGGCGATGATCGTGGCGCTGCAGGTCTGGCGGCCGTTGGAGAAGAGCCGGGCCGCCCAGGGCGCGTTACTGGCGTAGCCGCCGCCGATGATCGGCTGGGGCCCGTTGTCGGCCGCCACGGTGGGCGCGGATGTGTTCGCGCTTGTCGGGGCCTGGGCCGCCGCTGTGGGAGCGAGTCCCAGAACGGCCATGGCGACGGCCGCGAGTGCGGGGACAAGTCTGGATATTCGCACGTGCGTCTCCATTATGTGGGGATGGACGTCCTTGATCAGGACGAGGCCGCATAGGTATGCGGCGGGAGCACGCGCACAGAAGGCGGGTTGTCCTGGCGCGTGCATGCCATTTTCGGCTGGGGCGAATGTGGCAGAGGAGCCGACGGCGGCGCAAGAGGTTGAACGCGGGTGTCTGTATTTGCGACCTGACGCATGATCAAACAGCTTGGCCCTGGCGTTGGGCCTGGGTCTGCGCCTGCTCCGGGGCCGGGCCGGCTTCACTGAGGCCGAACCGGCCGTGGAGCTTCCGCAGGAAGCCGGGCGCGTACCAGGCCGAGCGGCCGAGCAGCCGCATCGCGGCGGGGACGAGGACGCCGCGTACGGCGACGGCGTCGATGAGGATGGCGAGGCCGCTGCCCAGGCCGAACATCTGCATGAAGCTGAGCTGGGCCGTACCGAAGGCGAAGAAGCTCACCGCGAGAAGGACGGCCGCCGCGCTGACGATGCGTCCCGTGTGCCCGAGGCCGCCCGCCACGGCGGACTCGTTGTCCTCGCCCAGGTCGTGGAGTTCCTTGATCCGGCTGGTGACGAACACCTCGTAGTCCATGGAGAGTCCGAAGGCGACGCAGAACATCAGCACGGTCATGGACGTCTCCATCGGCTGCGGGGTGAAGCCGAGCAGGCCCGAGAGATTGCCGTCCTGGAAGATCCAGGTCATGACGCCGAGGGTCGCTCCCAGGCTGACCAGGTTGAGGACCAGCGCACGCAGCGGCTGCACGACGCTGCCCGTGAACAGGAAGAGCAGCAGGAAGGTGGTGACGGCGATCAGGCCCACGGCGAGCGGGAGCCTGTCGCCGATGGAGTCGTTCGAGTCGACCAGTTCGGCGTCGCCGCCGCCCACCAGCGGGTGTGTCCCGGCGGGCGGGGCGGCCGTCCTGACCTCCTCGACCAGGTCCTTGGCCGCGTCCGACTTCGGCGTCAGAGCGCTCACCACGTTGAGCTGCTGCGCGGCGGGGCGGTCGAGCGCCGCGTTGCCGGGGCCGGCTGCCTTGGAGCGCCCGTCGGCGTAGACCCCCGTACTGGCCTCGACGCGGACGACGCCCTTGAGTGCGGACAGTTCGGCCGCGTACGCCGCCAACGGGCCACGCTCCACGGCCCTGTCGATGACGACGTGCAGGGCCGCGGCGTCGTTGCCGTCGAAGTTCTCCCGCAGGGCCGCCGCGACCTGGTGGCTCTCCGCGCCCTCGGGCAGCACGCGTTCGTCGGCCGTGCCGAAGGTGATGCCGAGCAGCGGGCCCGCCGCCACCAGCAGCACCGCGAGCACGGGCAGCGCGGTCAGCGCGGGCCGCCGCATGACGGTGCGGGCGAGCCGCCCCCACACCGACGCCCCGGATCCGGAGCGCCCCGGCTTCGCCCACGGCAGCCGCCCGCTGTTGACCCGGTGCCCCAGGACGTTGAGCAGGGCCGGCATCACGAACAGGGTGGCGAGGGCCGCGATGACGACGACACCGACACCGGAGTAACCGAACGAGCGGAGGAAGTACTGCGGGAACACCGTGAGCGCCGCGAGCGCGGCGGCCACCGTCACCGCGGAGAACGCGACCGTACGGCCCGCGGTGCTCATCGTCTTCCGGACGGCGTCGTCCACGCTCGCCCCCGACGCGAGCTGCTCCCGGAACCGGCTGATCATCAACAGGGCATAGTCGACGCCGAGACCGAGGCCGAGCGCCGTGGTGAGGTTGATCGCGAAGACGGAGACCTCGGTGACACCGCCGACGAGGAACAGCTCCGCGAAGACACCCACGATGGCGATGAGCGCGATGGCCAGCGGCAGCAGCGCGGAGACCACGGTGCCGAAGACGACCAGGAGCAGCAGAAGGATCAGCGGCACCGCGATGGACTCCGCCAGAATGAGGTCTTCCTCCGTCTGAGGCCCCATCTCGTGACTCACGCCGGCGCTGCCTCCGGCCTTGACCGTGAGCCCGCCCTCATATGTTCCGGCGTAGTCGTCGATGACGTTCTTGGCGTTCTCCTGCCGCTGCGCGTCGTGCCCCTTCACCCGGGCGAGCACCAAGGCCTCGCGGCCGTCCTTGGAGCGGAGGTCGGGGCTGTTCGTGTCCCAGTACGAGACCACGTTCGCGAGCTGCCGCTCCTCCTTGAGGTCGGACACAAGGGTCCGGCCGCTCTGTTCGGCGGCCGGGGTGTCGACGCGGCCCTCGGCGGCATGGACCAGCAGCACCAGGTTCGTCTCGCCGCCGAACTTCTCGTCGATGACATCTCTGGCCCGGGAGGACTGGGAGGCCGGATCGTCGAAACCGCCCCCCAGCAGCTTCCCGAAAGCACCGGCGCCCAAGGTGCCCATGAGGGCCACGACCACGACGGTGACGACAAGTACCAGCCGGGACCGGCGAATCGCCAGCTCCGCTATGCGTTCAAACACGCACGATCTCCTTTGGTTTCCACACGGTGAAAGGGGCGCGAAGCGCACGAGCGACGTTAGTGAGACCCCCGAAGATTTGGCAGTGTCAGATTTTCCTCACACCTCGCAACTGTGCGGTGCGGGGCGCGAGTTGACGTCGTACGGTCGTCGCATGTCCGTCGACGAACAGATGGCCGCCCCGCCTTCGCTGCGCCGGCGACGCCGGGCCGCCGCCACGCGGGAGATCCTGGACGCCGCCGAGCGCCACATCACCGAACACGGCCCCGCGGCCCTGTCCCTGCGGGCGGTGGCCCGGAGCCTCGGGATGACCGTGCAGGCGCTCTACCACTACTTTCCGAGCCGGGACGCCCTGGTCACGGCACTCGTCGCCAAGGCGTACGACGACTTGGCGGAGGCCGTGCGGGCCGCCGTCGACACCGCGGCGGACGGTCCGGCCCTGCCGCGCCTGGTGGTCGCGGCCGAGGGCTACCGCCGATGGGCCATCGCCCACCCCGAGCGCTTCCAGCTCCTCTACGGAACGCCGCTGAGGGACTACGCGGCACCCTCCGAAGGCCCGACCACGCACGCGATGCGGCGGATGAGCGCCATCTTCGAACGCGAACTGTTCGACGGGTTCACCGCGGAACAGCTCGCCGCGGCCGAGACCCCCGCGCTCTCGCCCTCACTCCGGGCACATCTGGAACAACTGCCGAAGGACGGGCTGGGGGACATGCCCGCCCCCGCGACCGCGCTCCTCCTGAGCGCGTGGGGACACCTGCACGGCCTCGTCGTCCTGGAGGTGTTCGGGCACACCTCTTTCCTAGGCGACCACCAGGCCGAGATCTTCCGCATGGCGATGCGGAACCTGCTTGCGGACATCCACCGCCGGGTTCCGGCGCGGGGCGCCGGGACCTGAGGCGACTTCGGGCCCGCCGGGCGCCGAAACGCTGGTACCACTTCCATTACCAGGCCGAATGACCATACTGGTCGAGTCCCGATCACCCACAGAACGACTCCATGGCCAAGAACAGCACCTCCTCGACCACCGTCCCCGACACCGCGTGGCTGGGGCGCGGGCGCCACCTCGGGCCCGAGCCCGAGCAGGATGTCCGGCGCAACCTGATCGCCCTCAAGGCGGCCGGGGTGCTCGACGACTTCCTGGACCTCGACCCCGTCGAGGCGGCCCGCTCCACCGTCCTGCACCCGCGTGACGAGTCCGCCGACCCGGGCCCCTCCGCGCGCCGTCTCTTCGAGGCCCGCTGGCGCGTGGCCGACGACGTGACGGTGCGGGCACAGTTGACGACGTACGACCCCGAGGCCCGCCGCAAGGAGGGCGAGGGCGTCATCTGGGTCCTCGCCGCCGAGGCGGAGCGGGCGTGGGACGCGCACTGGCCGTCGCCCGCCACCATGTTCTGGCCCGACAGCGACCGCGTCGCCTGGGACCACGACACGGTGCCGGGCGTGCGCCTGCGGAGCACCAACCACCTGCCGAAGGACGACGACGAGCTGCGCCACCGGCTGCGGGACTGCACCCGGCAGAGCTGGTTCGTCCACGTCGTCGTCCACGAGGCGATGACGCCGGACGCCAGGGGGCAGCAGCCGGTCTCGGCGTTCCTGCCGCCGAGCCTGCGGCACCGGGTCGTCGAGCACCGGGGCACGCCCGAGCAGGCACAGATCGCCGACTTCGCGATGAAGCGGGAGCTGGGCGTGCGGATGCCGCGCGGCGGCGCCGTCGTCCTGCCCACGGCGGAGCTGGGCGCGGATGACCACGCGGAGCGTTTCACGGTGCGCAGCGTCTTCCTGGACGGCTCGGAACCGACCGAACTCCTCGACAGGATCATGGAGTTCGCCGCGCTGCCGCACCCGCTGCCGGCCGACGCCGAGCGGGCCCTGACGCGGTTGCGCCACGGCTGGCACCTGCTCACCCCGGACGAGGAGCTGGTCCACGCCCAGGGCATGGTCACCAAGTACGCCGAGGCGCTCGACGCCATGACGAAATCGCGTGACCTGTACCAGGAGGCGGCCGAGGCGGCGATGGCCGCGCTGGCCGAGACGAGTGGCGGCGACGGTGTGCCCCGGCCGGCCGCGCCGGGGCCTGCCAAGGCGGACGGCTCGCCGCTGAGCGCCCTCACGAAGGCGTTCGGCCGCTTCCGCGGCACGAACAACCCGCATGAGTAGGGCGGTGCCATCAGTTTCGCGCAGCGCATCCTGCACGAGATGGAGCGAGGTCTGCGGCGCGACCGTCGCTCGCGGTGTCCGTCGGGGGACTTCGGTCCGTTTCAGCCCACGTAGCGGCGGGCCGACGACTGCCGCTGTGCCTCTTCCAGGACCCGCAGCCGCGCCTCGGCCTCCGTCGGCAGCACGCGGCGCTCGCGCAGCACCCACGGCAGGGCGGCCGCGGCTTGCGCGAAGGCCCGCAGGGACACGGTGTCGCGCGGGACCGTGCGGGCCAGGTGGAGGGTCCGGCGCAGTGCGGGGCGCGCCGGGCGCCGCAGCCAGGTGAACCACAGCGTGTTGCGGATGCCGTGTGCCCGGCGGAGCGTGGAGTCCCGTACGCGGGAAGGGTGATGATGGATCGTCAGGTGGTCCGCGTACGTCAGCCACCAGCCGTCCGCCGCCAGGTCGGCGGCGAGCAACTCCTCCTCGCCGCCCAGCCACAACCGCGGGTTGAAGCCGCCCGCGGCGCGGAAGGCGTCGGTGCGCAGCACGGTCGCCGCGGCCAGGAAGGAGCCCAGCGCGGGGCCCGGCAGCCACTCCGGTCCCGGCACGGGCGAATGGCGCAGCTCCTCGACGATCGGGTCCTCGGTGCCCTCCGGTTCGACCACGATGCGGGCCGTGACGGTGGCGACCGCGGGGTGCCGGTCGAGGAGGTCGGCCGCGCCGGACAGCGAGCCGGGCGCCCACCAGGAGTCGTCGTCGCAGAACGCCACGTACGGCGTACGGATCTCGCGGACCGCGAGGTTGCGGCCGATGGCGCCGAGATTGCGTCCGGGGCACAGCAGGCGCACCCACGGGTGTGTGCGGGTGACGGCGTCCGCGGTGCCGTCGGTGGAGCCGTTGTCGACGACGACCACCTCTGGCTCTTCGGGGAGTTCGGCCAGCCGGTCCAGGGTGCGGAGCAACTCGGGGCGGCGGTTGTGGGTGATGACGACGACGGTGGTGCGTGGGTCGGTCATGGCTGTGCTCCGTCCAGCGTGCAGGCGGCTTGCTCAAGGTGCGGGGGGAGGGGGCGGCGGGCACGTAGGGCCGCCGGCAGGCGTGCGAGGGCCTGGCGCAGGGCCTGCCGGGCGGCCGGGTCGCGGCGGGCGTCGGCCGCCAGCCGGCCGGTGCGGGCCAGGGCGTGCGGCAGGGGGCGGCGCAGCCACAGGGTGAGGAGTTCGTTGCGGCGCATCCTGGCCGGGCGGCCGCCGCGCGGCGCCGGATCGGGATGGTGGTGGGCGACCACGTCCGGGCAGTGGGTGACGCCCCAGCCGCGCGCGGCGAGATCGTAGGCGAGCAGGGTCTCCTCGCCGCCGAAGAACAGCAGGGGATGGAAGCCGCCGACGTCCAGGTAGGCGCTGCGGCGGACGACGGAGGCGCAGGCGAGGAAGCCGAGGACCTGAGTGCCCGGCAGGTCGTCCGCCGGGCCGAGCGGGGACGTGGCGAGGACGTCGTTGAGCGGGTCGGGTTCCTCGGCGGAGCCCACCAGGGTGCGGGCGGAGACCAGGCCGAGCCGGGGATGCGTGTCCATCAGCTTGGCCGCGTGCTCCAGGGCTCCGGGCGCCCACCAGGAGTCGTCGTCGCTGAACGCCACGTACGGGGTGCGCAGGGCGCGCACGCCGTCGGTGCGGGCGAGAGCGCCCCGGTTGTGCGGCAGCGGCACCACCTGGACCTGGGGGAAGTCGCGGGCGAGCCGGGCCCGGGTGTCGTCCTTCGAGGCGTTGTCGACGACGAGGATCTCGGGCCGTTCGGGCAGGTCGAGCAGGTGCCGCAGGGTGCGGCACAGACTGTCCGCGCGGTTGCGGGTGGCGATCACGACGCCTGTGTCGGGTGTGGGGTTCATGAGGCGTGGGGGAGTTGGTCGAGGGCTTGCAGTACGTCATCGGTGGCGATGCGCAGCAGTGCCGGGTCGGTGTGGCGTGCGTGCGGATCGCCGTCCGGGCCGGGGTGCCACAGCGCGCGGTGGCGCGGGCCGGCCGGTGGGCCCCAGCGGCTCGGCGGGACCGGGCCGAACAGGGTGACCGACGGGGTCGCGTGGGCCACGGCGAGGTGCGCGATGCCGGTGTCGCCGCTGACGACCGCGCGGGCGCCCGCGACCAGCGCGGAGAGCCGTTCGAAGGGCGGGCCGCCGGCGAAGGTGTCGGTGTCGGGCAGCTGGGCCTGCTTGGTCAGCCGGGCCACGAGGTCGTCCTCGCCCGGCCCTCCGGTGACCACGACGCGGTGGCCGCGCTCGCGCAGGGCGGTGGCGACGGCGGCGTAGCGCTCCACGGGCCAGCAGCGGGAGGGGGCGCCGGCGCCCGGGTGCAGCACGACGGCGCCCGGCGCGGGGGAGGGGGCCGCCGGGCGGTGCAGCCGCAGGTCGGCGGGGTCGGCGGGGATGCCGTAGAACTCCAGGAAGCGGCACCAGCGGTCCCGTTCGTGTTCCTCCGCCCACCACGGGGGCCCCTCGATCTCCGGGGTCTGCGGATGGGCGAACGCGAACAGGCGGCGCGGGCCGAGCGTCTGGAGCAGACGGTGGCTGGGCGGTCCGTTGCCGTGCAGGTCGACGGCGATGTCGGGCGGGGCGCCCGTCCAGTCGAGGTGGTCCGGTACGGCGCGGCCGGGGGCGGAGGCGGGCAGCAGCCGGTCGACGACGCCGCTCGCCGCGGCGACCGGAGCCAGCTCGGCGGGGGCGGCCAGCACCAGCTCGTGCTCGGGCAGTCCCCGGCGCAGGGCGCGCAGCGCCGGTACACCGGCGAGGAGATCACCGAGCCCGAGGGCACGCAGGACGAGCAGCCGGGGTCGGGTCATCGGACGTCCTCCGCACGGGCGTTCGTACGCTCGGCCCCGGTGGCGGCGTGGGCGGCCCGAGTCCGGGCACCCGCGGCCCGCGCGAGCAGCGAGGTCGAGGAGCGGCCGTCCAGGTACGGCAGCAGCACCGCCTGACCGCCCCACTCCTCCAGCAGCGTCGCCTCGGGGAGGTCCGCGCCCGAGTAGTCGCCGCCCTTGACCCATACGTCGGGGCGCAGTCCCGTCAGGAGCCGCTCCGGGGTGTCCTCGTCGAAGACGGCCACCGCGTCGACGCAGCCCAGGGCGAGCAGCACACGGGCCCGGTCGACGAGCGGGTTCACGGGGCGGTCCTCGCCCTTGCGGCGCCGCACGGACGCGTCGGAGTTCGCGCAGACGATCAGGCAGTCGCCGATGCGACGGGCCGTCTGGAGCAGCCGTACATGCCCGGCGTGCAGCAGATCGAAGCAGCCACCCGCCGCGACGACGGTGCCACCGGCGGCCCGCACCCGGGCGATGACGGCATGCGGGTCGGGGGCCGCGTCCTCGCCGCCCTCGTCGGCGGAAGCGGACGGCGGCCGGGAGCGAGCCTCCGGTGAACGGGAGGTCACCCCACCCGCGCCGCCCTCGGCGACGAACGCGCTCGCGGCGGCCACGGCACCTTCCACCGCCTCACCGACGAGCGCGCCGTCGGCCAGCAGACCCGCCGCGGCGGCGGCGAACCGGTCACCCGCACCGCACGGGTCACCGTGGTGGGCGGCGGGCGCGGGGATGAACAAGGGATGGTCGCCGTACGACAGCAGGGCGCCCCGCGCACCCATGGTCACCGAGACGGAGGCCGCCTCCCAGCGCCGTACGAGCGCGGCGGCGTCGCGGGCGGCACCGCGCAAGTCGCCCTCCGGCACATCGCGGCCACCCTGCTCGTCGGCCGCCGCCGCGAACGTACGCGCCTCCGACCGCGCCGGAGTCACAAGCCGCGTCCCCGGCACCGGTGCCCCGCCGCGCGGATGCGGGTCCCAGACGACCGGAGGACGCTCGGCCAGCACGTCCCGCAGGGCGTCGGCCGCGCCACGGCCGTAGTCGGCGACCAAGGCGGCCGGGGCCGCGCGGACCGCCTCGCGGGCCTCGTCGGTGGCCTCGCGGACACGGCCGTCACCGCGGTCGACGCGGACCACCGGACGGCCCCGCGCGAGCACCCGGGTCTTCTCCGGCAGCGCGCCGGTCAGCGGCAGGCCGATCACCTTCACCCGGCCGTCCAGCAGCCGGTGCAGCTCCTCGCTCGCCGGGTCGGCGCCCACTCCGGTGATCAGCGTGACGTCCCGGCCGTCGTCGGCCGCGAGCCGGGCCGCGAGTGCGGCGCCGCCCGGCCGCGACCGCCGCCCGCGCTCGGCGACGACCGGCACGGGCGCGTCGGGGGCGAGCCGGTCGGCGGTGCCGCTCACATCACGGTCGAGCAGCGCGTCGCCGACCACCAGCAACGGTGCCCTGGCGCCGCTCACGCCGCCCCCCTCTCCACCGCCGCGTCGAACGCCGCGCACACCATGTGCACCGCCACCAGGTGGAGTTCCTGGACGGTCGCCGTGGAGGTGCCCGGTACGCACAGCGCCTCGTCGCTGCCCGCCTCAAGCGGGTTCGGGGAGGGCCCGGTCAGCGCCCACACGGTCATGCCCGCGGCGCGCCCGGCGTCGGCGGCCGACAGCAGGTTGGCGCTCGCGCCGCTGGTGGACAGCAGCATCAGCACATCACCGGCGCGGCCGTGGGCGCGCACCTGGCGGGCGAAGAGCTCGTCGACGCCGTAGTCGTTGGCGATGGCGGTCGTGCTCGACGTGTCGGCGTGCAGGGCGATCGCCGAGAACGGCGGCCGGTCGTCGCGGTAGCGTCCGACGAGCTCGGCGGTCAGGTGCTGGGCCTGCGCGGCGCTGCCGCCGTTGCCCGCGGCCAGCAGCCGGCCGCCACCGCCGAGGGCGGTCGCGAGCCGCTCGCCCCACCGCTCGGTGAGGTGGGCCCGGTCGCGGAACCGGGCCATGGCGTCGACGTGTTCGTCGCAGTGCGCGGTGACGGACGATTCGGCGTGGGTGCTCATCAGGCGACCTCCGTACGCAGTTCTCGGCGGCCCCGGACGGTCTGCCGGTAGACCTGTTCCACTCCGTCCGCGACGCGCTGCCAGGTGAAACGGGCCAGCACGCGTTCACGTCCCGCCTCGCCGAAGCGGCGAAGCCTCCGCTCGTCCCCGAACAGGTCACGGACGGCGTCGGCGGTCTCCGACGCGTCACCCGGCGGCACGCGCCGTCCGGTGCGTCCGTCGGCGACGGTGTCCCGGTGACCACCGACGTCCGTGGCCACGACGGGTGTCCCGCAGGCCATGGCCTCCAGCGGGACGATGCCGAAGGGTTCGTACGACGGCGTGCACAGGACCAGGTCGGCGCTGCCGATGAGCGCCGGCATCCGGCGCGGGTCGACCGCGCCGAGCAGCCGCACCCGGTCGGCCACGCCTTCCTTCTCGGCGACTTCGCGCAGCCGTGCGGCCTCCGGGTCGCTCTCCAGCGCGCCTGCGGCCGGGCCGCCGGCGATGAGCAGCTCCGTGTCCGGGATCCGGGCGAGGGCACGGATCGCCTGGTCGTAGCCCTTGCGGGGCACCAGCCGGCCGCAGGCCAGGAGACGGTGCCGCCGCTCGCGCGCGGGAGTGCCGGCGTCCTTCGCCCCGGGGTGGAAGCAGTCGACGTCGACCCCGCACGGGACCACGGACACCGCCTGGCGGTGCACGCCCATGGCGGCGAGTTCCCGCACCTCGTCGGAGCACGTCGCGAGAGTCCGCGCGCAGGTGCGGCCGAGCTGTCGCTCGATGCCGAGGCGCTCGGCCGGGCTGGTGTCGTCCCGGCCCTGGTGGCGCCGCTTGACCGTGCCGAGGGCGTGGAAGGTCTGGACGACCGGAATGCCGTACGGGTGCGCGCCGAGCCGCGACGCCATGCCGGACATCCAGAAGTGCGCGTGCGCCACATCGGGTCGCTCGTCGCGCCAGGCGTGGGCCAGGTGGGCCCCGAAGGCGGGCATGTGCTCGAACAGCGCGTCCTTGGGGACGGTCCCGGGAGGTCCGGCCGCGACGTGCTCGACGACGGCGCCGCCGGGCAGCGGCACACGGTCGGGCAGGTCGGTGGAGTCGCGCCGCGTGTAGACGGTGACGTCGTGTCCGCGGCGCGCGAGCTCCTCGCTGAGGCGGGCGACGTACACGTTCTGGCCACCCGCGTCGACACCGCCGAGCGCGGCGAGCGGGCTCGCGTGTTCGGACACCATGGCGATCCTCATCGGCTCACCGGCGATCCTCATCGGGTCACCTCCTTCAACAGCCGCTCCCAGTCGTCCAGGAAGCGGGACAGCCCGTACCGGTCGAGCGCCGCCGCGCGTGCCTCGTCGCCGACCGTACGGGCGTACCGCGGGTCGGCGATGAAGTCGTGGACGGCGTCGGCCAGGACATCGACGCGGGTGGAGACCACCCCCGCGCCCGGCGGCACCGCCTCGGTCACCTCGGTGGTGGCGAGGGCGACCACGGGCATGCCGAGGTGCATCGCCTCCAGGAGCGACAGGCCGAGGGAGGTCCAGCGGACCGGGTGGAGGTAGAGGCGGCGCCTGGCCATCTCCGTGTGCAGCTCGCGCTGGACGAGTTCGTGCGTACGGCACCGCTCGGGCGGCAGGCCGAGGTGGTCGGCGAGCCCGTCGGTCTTCATGCCGAAGACGTCCAGGGGAGCGGCCCGCGCGAAGGCGGGCAGCAGGTCGGTGCCCGTCGTGCGGCCGCGCCGGATCGGCTCGTTCGTGACGACGGCCGCATGCGGGATCTCGCCGGTCCACAGCGGCCCTGGATCGACGATGCCGTGCTCGATGACGCTGGTCGCGGCGCTCCCGGCGTCCCACATCAGACGGTTGAAGTGGGTGACGTGGACGAGCGGGACGCCGGGCAGGTCGGCGGCCGGGTGCGGAGTGTTCGGCACGTCGCCGTCCGGGGCGTTGTGCTCCAGGTACACCATGGGCGGGCGGCGGCCCAGCCACTCCTGCGCGAGGGCGTACTCGTGCGGGCGTTGCAGGATCACCACGTCGATACCGGCGTCCCGCAGCTCTTCCGGCGGGAGTTCGAGCACGGAATCCGGCCAGTCGAAGGTGCGGGCGCGGCCGAGGCCGTCGGGCCCGCGGTCCGGGGTGACCGGGACGACGCAGGTGTGCGGGCCCTGGACGAACGCCGTGGTCCACGAGCCGTGCACGTGCCAGATCAGAATCCTCATCGAGCGACCAACACCTTCTCCACGGCGGCCACGACGTCGTGCGCGGTCACCGACTCCAGGCACGGGTGGCCGGGCACCGGACAGTGCCGGGCGCGGCTGTCCGCGCAGAGCGCGTCCTGGTCGCCGAGCAGGACATACGGGACGCCGTAGGGCCGCCAGCGCTCGGCCGGTACGACGGGGGCGAACAGGGAGACGACGGGCGTGCCGACGGCGGCGGCGAGATGGGCGGGCCCGGTGTTGCCCGTGACGACGGCCCCGGCCCCGGCGAGCACGCCGGAGAGTTCGGCGGCGCCGGTGCGGCCGCCGAGGTCGAGGCCGTGTTCACCGGCGACGGCGGCGGTCAGCTCGCGTTCCCCCGGTCCGCCGGTCACCACGGTCCGATGGCCGGCCGCCGTCAGTTCCCGTACGGCTTCGGCGCACCGTTCCGCGCTCCAGGCGCGGGCGGGGACGCTGGCTCCGGGGTGCACCACGACGTACGGCCCCGGGCCGGTGACACCGGTGGTGACGGGCGGCACCACCACCCGCAGCCGCCCGTCGTCCGGTCGCGGGAACCCGGCGGCCTCGGCCAGATCGAGAGCGGCCTCGGCCTCATGGGCGTGCGGCGCGCGCCGGTGGCGTACGTCGAGCAGCGAACCGGGGTAGTCCACGCTGTCCGCCGCGATGCGCTCCACACCGGCCAGCCGCAGCAGCAGGGCGGTCGGCAGCGGCGATTGATGGAAGGAGGTGAGGATCAGCGCCGTGTCGGCGTCGACCGTGTCGACGAGCTGCTCGACCTCTCCGCGGCCGACGGGCGGAGGGGAGAAGCCGACCCAGGGCGCGTCCCATACGAGGATGTCGTCGACGCCCGGCAGCAGGTGCGCGGCGGGGGCGCCGAGCGGCCCGCACAACACGGTGACGTGGTCGGCGCGGGCGGCGACGGCGCGGATCGCGGGCCCGGCGAGCAGCACGTCGCCGAAGCTGTCCAGGCGGGTGACGAGAGCCCTCATGGCACCCTCCCACCGGCGTCCCGGACGAGAGGCCCGTCATTGAGTACGCGCTCGTCGGTCAGTACGTCCTTGAGGGGCGGCGGCCCCGCGAGCACCGCGTGCACGGCGGACAGCAGGTCGGCCGCCACGTGCTCGGCGGCCGTGACCTCCTCGGGCCGCGTCTGCGCGTTGGGGACGAGGATGCCGAGGGCCCCGGCCCGGCGGGCGGCCTCGACGTCGGCGCCGATGTCACCGATCACGGCGATCCGCTCCGCAGGGGTGCGCAGCCGCTCCGCGGCCATGAGGATCATGCCGGGCCGCGGCTTGCGGCAGCCGCAGCCGTCGTCGGGGCCGTGCGGGCACACCGCCCACACGTCGAAGGGGCCCACCAACTCGTCGAGCCGCTCATGGACGCGGCGGACATCCGCGGTGGAGATGAGGCCCCGTGCGACGCCGGACTGGTTGGTGACGACGCCCGTGCCGATGCCGCTGGCGCGCAGCAGGGCGAGGGCCTCACCGGCGCCGGGCACGGGCCGGACCAGGTCGGGGTCACCGTTGTAGGGCACGTCCTCCACGAGCGTGCCGTCGCGGTCGAACAGCACCACGTCGATCGCGGTCACGGCGCCACCTCCCGCCACGGAGCGGCGCCGCGGTGGCGCCACCGGCCGCTGAGCCAGTGCCAGGTGGCGGCGGGCGGGATCAGCACACTGGTGGCGAGCATCGTGTCGACCTCCTGCCGGGTGCGCGGCCCCGGCGCGATGCGCGCCCACGCGAACTCACCGGTGCCCGCGGCCCAGCCGAGCGCGGCAGCCGTGGCGGCCCGCCGTCGCCCGCTCACGGCGAGGGCAGCGGCGGCGAGGCCGGCCGCCGTGATCGCGAGGTGGCCGCGCAGCCGCCCGCGCGGGGCGAAGGCCCGCTGCCACCAGTCGGGCCCGTGCAGCCGCCGCATGAGGGCGTCGTCGGCGTTGCCGCGCTGCGCGCGCAGCGACACCCAGCGGTCGGCGGGCCGCACCGGATGCCGGGTGGTGCGCCGCCCCTGCCGGATGCCCCACCCGGCGTCCAGGACACGCAGAGCCAGGTCGGCGTCCTCGCGGAAGGCGCGCGGGAAGCGCTCGTCGAAGCCGCCGACCTGCTTCAGCGCCTCGGCACGGAAGGCCATGTCGGCGGTGATCCAGCGCGCCTGCGCCAGGCCGGCGGTGCCGCGCTCCCAGTCGGTGGGGCTGCGCTCGCCGGGCAGCGGCACCGTGATGACGCCCTGCACGCCGCCGGTGTCGGGCCCCGCCGCCGCCAGGTCCTGGACGAGCTGGTCGCACCAGTGCGGGCCGACCTGCACGTCGTCGTCGAGGAAGGCGACCCAGGGCGTGGTGGTGGCCCGCAGCCCGGTGTTGCGGGCGGCGGCGGGCCCGCGCCCGCCGCTGTGGATCACCAGGGTGCGTTCGCGCAGGTCGCCGAGGACGCTCAGCGGGTGCTCCAGCGCCGCCGGGTCCGGCTCGGTCCCGGGCCTGTCGTCGACGAGGACGATCTCCTCGGGCTCCGGTCCGGTCGCGGCGGCGAGCGCGGCGAGGCAGTCGGCGAGCGTGTCGCGGACGAGCGTGGGGATCACCACGGCGTAGGCCGTCATACGTCAGGCCCTCCCGTACATCGCGCCCCGACGCACCGCGAAGGGACCGATGGCGAGCAGGTCCACGGGAGCGGAGCCGAAGCACTCCAGGGCGTCGCGCGGATCGTCGACCATGGGCCGCCCGGCGGTGTTCAGGCTGGTGTTGACGACCACGGGCAGCCCGGTGCGGTGCTCGAAGGCGCTCAGCATGCGCGCCACCAGCGGCTCCTGGCGGGCCTCGACGGTCTGGATGCGGGCGGTGCCGTCGACATGCACGACGGCCGGGATACGGTCGCGCCACTGCGGGGCGACATCGTGCACGAAGAGCATGTACGGGCTCGGCAGCGGCCCGCTGAACAGCTGATGGGCGCGCTCGGCGAGGACCATGGGCGCGACCGGCCGGAACTCCTCACGGCCCTTGACCCGGTTGAGCCGCTCCAGGTTCTCCGCGCGGCCCGGATGGGCCAGCAGGGAGCGGTGGCCGAGCGCGCGCGGCCCGTACTCGCTGCGCCCCTGGAACCAGGCGACGACACCGTCCCCGGCCAGCTCATCGGCGACCGTCTCGGCGATGTCGGCCGGCTCCTCGTACGGGACGCCGGCCTCCTCCAGCCAGGCGCGGATCTCCTGGTCGCTCCAGCCGCGCCCGAGGTCGGCACCGGGCATCGGCTGCGGGTTCTCCGCCACGTGCAGCGCGCCGCCGAGCGCGGTCCCCGCGTCCCCGGCGGCGGGCTGCACCCATACGTGCCGGTACGGGCCCCGCGCCGCGATCCTGCTGTTGGCGACGCAGTTGAGGGCGACGCCGCCGGCCAGGGCGATGGCCTCGCCGCCGGCCTCGCGGTGCAGCCAGTGCACGAGTTCCAGGAGGACTTCCTCCAGGACGGCCTGGGTGCTCGCGGCCAGGTCGGCGTGGTCCTGGGTCCACGGCTCGTTCTTGCCGCGGGCCGGGGCGAGGGCGGCCCAGTCGACGCCGTGGGCGCGGAAGCCGCCGTCGCCGGTGGCATGGACGTACTGGCGCAGCCGGGGCAGGAAGCGTGGCTTGCCGTAGGAGGCGAGCGCCATCACCTTGTACTCGTCGCTGCTGCGCAGGAAGCCGAGATGCTGTGTCAGATCCTCGTAGACGAGGCCGAGCGAGTCGGGCAGCGGCTGGCTGAAGAGGGTGTCGAGCTTGCCGCCGTCGTAGCGGCCGGCCAGGTGGGAGGCGCACTCGCCGCGGCCGTCCAGGACGAGGACCGCGCTGTCGGGGTGCGGGGCGGCGCGTCCGGCGGAGGCGGCGTGCGCCACGTGGTGCGGGACGAAGACGACCTGGTCGGGGTCGAGTCCGGGCAGGGCCTCGGCGAGGAACTCGGGGGCGCGGCGGGCGTAGTCCTGGCGCAGCGGGTCCCAGGGATCGTCCAGGCCCATGTCGGCGGCGGGCCTGGCGAGTTTGGGGTCGTACGAGTACGTGACCGCGTCCAGCTCGTCGGGCCGGATACCGGCGTGCTCCAGACACCAGCGGGCGGACAGCTCCGGCAGCTCCCACGCGGAGAACGGTACGGGTCGCTTGCCGTGCTTGCGGCGGCTGAACCGCTCTTCCTCGGCGGCGGCGAGCGTGCGCCCGTCCACGACGAGGGCGGCGGCCGGGTCGTGGAAGAGGGCGTTGATTCCAAGGATGCGCATGGGGGTCGTACTCCGTCCCGGGCGACGTAAAGGGACACTCTGGTCTCGCGGGTCCCGCGCTGAGGCTGCCTCAAACACTTGGAGACAACTCCCTCGACAGCAACCCGGGGCGGCGTCCGCCCTGTCCGGAGCGGTTCAGGCAGCCACTGACCGGGTGAACCAGCCGATCGTCCGCTCCAGGCCCTCGGTCCAGTCCACCTGTGGCTGCCAGCCGAGGCGCTCACGGGCCAGCCGGGTGTCGGGGCGGCGCCGCCGCGGGTCGTCGACCGGGCGTTCGACGAACCGGACGTGTGAGGCGGAGCCGGTGAGGCCGACGACGCGGTGGGCGAGGTCGACCATGGTGATCTCCTCGCCGCCGCCGATGTTGACCGGCCCTGGCTCACCGGAGGCGGCCAGGGCGAGGACGCCGTCGACGGTGTCGTCGACGTAGCACAGCGAGCGCGTCTGGCTGCCGTCACCGGCCACGGTCAGCGGCGTGCCGTCCAGGGCCTGCGCGATGAAGGTGGGCACGGCGCGGCCGTCGCCGGTGCGCATGCGCGGGCCGTAGGTGTTGAAGATGCGGACGATGGCCGCGTCGGTGCCGTGCACGCGGCTGTGCGCGGTGACCAGGGCCTCGGCGAAGCGCTTGGACTCGTCGTAGACGCTGCGCGGCCCGACCGGATTGACGTTGCCCCAGTAGGTCTCGCGCTGCGGGTGCTCCAGCGGGTCGCCGTACACCTCGGACGTGGAGGCGAGGACGAAGCGGGCGCCGTCGGCGCGGGCGCGCTCCAGCGCGAGGCGGGTGCCGTTGCTGCCGACGTCCAGGGTCTCCAGCGGCAGCCGGAGATAGTCGGCGGGCGAGGCCGGGCAGGCGAAGTGCAGCACCGCGTCGAAGCGGCCGGGCAGCGCGCGCCAGACCACGGGATCGGTGGCATCGCCTCGTACGAAGTGGAAGCGCTCGCGCCGGCGCAGCTCGGCCACGTTGTCGTGGGCGCCGGTGACCAGGTTGTCGAGGCAGACGACCGCGCAGCCGTCGTCGAGCAGCCGACCGCAGAGGTGGGACCCCACGAATCCGGCGCCGCCGGTCACCAAGGCCCGCCGCCAGGTCTGTCCGCGCCGGGCCTGTCCGCGCCGGGTCTGTCCATTCACGGGAAGCTCCTCACTTCTGTCCCTTCACGTGCGTATCGGCCTGGGTAACCCGGATCGGTCCTTCGCATACGTCCCGACATGCGCCGCCGCATCGACTGTGGACACGATGGATCCGTCCGACCACCAAGGCAGCACAGGCAAGGAGACGACGACCCATGGCGAGCATCAGCCCGATCGACCTGCAGAAGGCGCTCAAGGGCGCCCAGTACCCCGCGAGCCGCGACGACCTGGTCAGCCTGGCCAAGGACAACGGCGCCGACGACTCACTCGTCGATAAGCTCACCAACGCCTCCACGGACCAGTTCGACGGGCCGGACAAGGTCCAGAAAGTCGTATTCGACAACGAATAGCCCGGAGCGAACAGCCCGGACCGCGAGGTGATGGTCATGCCCGAACCAGGAAGCAAGAAGTACGACACCCGCCGCGCACGGCTGCGCAAGGACGCCGAGCGGTCGGGAGTCTCCGACCAGGACGCCGACCGGGCCGCCAGCGAGGCGCTCCAGGAGGACCCCGACTGGCAGAGCCGGGGCCCGCGCACCGAACGAGGGCGCGGCCCGAAAGGGGAACGCTCGGGGAACACCGACTGAGCCGGACCGTCCGTCCCGCCGCGCGGTACGGCGGCGGGACGGGCGCATGTTTTGAGCGGACAGGTGTCAGGGCGCGACCGTCTCCCCGGTGATCAGGTCCACGAAGCCGGGCAGACCGTGCTCGGCCAGTGCGCGCCGTTGGCGGTCGGCCGGGGTGCCCTCCTGGAGCAGCCGGTGCACGAGCGAGGTGACCTCACGGGTGTCCCCCGCCCCGTCCAGGGCCGGCGTGAGGTGGTCGAGCAGCATGCACAGCACGTCGCCCGCGCGGCGTGCCTGGCCGGTGGGGTCGATGAGCGTGCCGCTCAATCCGTGCCGCGCGGCGTGCCAGTTGCACGCCAGCAGCAGTTCTGGTGTGCACTCCGGGACCGGGGCGCCCGCCTTCTCGTCACGTATGGCGGAGGCGACCAGAGCCCGGACGATCCCCGCGAACATGACCGCCGAGTCGGCGCGCAGCTGCACGTCCGCGCAGCGCACCTCGACCGTGGGGTAGCGGTCGGAGAGGCGGGCCTGCCAGTACAGCTGGCCGGTGTCGGTGATGATGCCGGTGTCCAGCAGCGACCGGACGCGGCTCTCGTGGTCGGCGAGCGAGGCGAAGCGGGGCGGCGGCCCGCTCACCGGCCAGCGGCCGAAGACGACCGTGCGCCAGCTCGCGAAGCCGGTGTCGTCGCCGTCCCACAGGGGCGAGTTCGCGGACATGGCGACCAGGACCGGCAGCCAGACGCGGATACGGTTCAGGACGGCGACGCCCATCTCCTGGTCCGGCACGGCCGCGTGCACGTGCATGCCGTTGACGAGTTGCTCGGCCACGAGCTGCGGGGCCTGGGAGCGCATCGCCAGATAGCGGGCCTTGCGGGTCACCGGTACGGGCGCCGCCGTCCGATAGGGGAACGTCCCGCAGGCGGCGATGCGGCAGCCGCTGCGCTCCGCCGCCGCGCCGAGCGCGTGCCGCAGCCGCAGCAGGTGCCCGCCGACCTCCTCCAGGTCGCCGCAGACCGGCGTGGCGACCTCCACCTGCGCCTGCAGCAGCTCCGACTGGACCTCCGCGTCCTCGACGATCGGCCCGAGCCCGGCCGCTCCCCGCACTTGGTCCCCGAGCGGCACCGGCAGGCACGTGTCCGGATCGAGCAGCACGTACTCTTCCTCGACCCCAATAGTGATCATGTCCTACCGGGTACCCGGCGAAGGTCGGGATAAATCGGACATGATGGCGGTCCCTGTGGCAGCCCGCCCTTCGGGTACGCCCGGCCGCCCGGCGGCCCTCAGCCGCTCAGGTGACGCTCCAGCCAGTCGGCGGCGGTACGTCGGAACAGCCGCCGGTTGTCCGCCCGGCGGAACTCGTGGCCCTCGTCGTGGAGCGTCAGCAGCTCGGCCGCCAGTCCGCGCTCCCGCGCGGCACGCACCACCTGCGCGGACTCACCGGGCGGGACGTTGGTGTCGTGCTCGCCGTGCACGGCGAGCAGCGGTACGCGCAGCTCGTCGACGCGGCTCATGGGGGAGAGGGAACGCAGCAGCTCCCGGTCGCGCACCGGGTGGCCGTACTTGTGCGCCGCGGACTCCGCGATCCACGGCTCGGTCCCCGCGAAGAACGTCCCGAGGTCGGACATCCCGCACACCGCGACACCCGTACGGAACAGCTCCGGATGCCACACGAGGGACGCAAGCGTCAGGTATCCGCCGTACGAGCGTCCCATCACGGCGAGCCGCGTCGGGTCGGCGCGCCCGCTCAGGATCGCGTGGGCCGCGCAGTCGGCGACATCGTCGATCGCCGCGAACCGCCCGGTGCCGAGGTCGGCGTCCACGAACGACCGCCCCCACCCGGACGAGCCGCGGACATCGGGCGCGAAGACGTCCAGGCCCCGGCCAAGCAGTTCGTGGTACAGCGGGTCGAACACGGGCCGCTCCTGCTCCTCCGGGCCGCCGTGCAGATGGATCACACACGGCGCGGGCCGGCCGGCCGCGCGGTCCGGCGCCCGGTAGTACCAGCCGCCGAGAGGCAGCCCGTCGCGGGCGACCGGCCGCAGCGGGACGGGACGCACGGGCGGCCTGCCCGGCGGTACGGCGTCCTCGTCCCGGGACGACCACGGCGTACGCGTCGACGGTGCGCCCGGGGGCACCCACCACACTCCGGGGCGGCGCTGCGAACCGGACACGGCCAGCACCATCCCGCCCGGCCCGGCCCGGGTGATCCGCGTGACCACCTCGTGCGGCAGCGGTACGTCCCGGGGCGGCGTGGTCCCGGTGACCGCGCCGCCGACCACGGCCCCGCCCGCAGGGAGGCCCAGCGTCTGCAGCTCACTGGCGCCCCGCACGTTCCACGCGACAGCGGCCGTGCGGCCGTCCTCGGCGAAGGCGAGGAGTTCCAGGTCGCTGCCGTCGCGCTCGGCCACCACCGACACGCCGAGGCGCCCGCCGTCGTCGTCGAGACCGGCCGCCAGCAGGGCGGCGAACTCGCGCTCGTGGTCGCTGCGCAGCCACAGGGTGCGGCCGTCCGGCGAGAACCGGCCGATCCACGGGTCCCCGTCCGCCACCCGCAGCACGGAACCGGTCCCGAGGTCGGCGGTGCGCACCACCATGGCCTCCCGCCGCCCCCGCGGCCCCCGGCGCACCAGAGCGAACCGCTCGTCCTCGCTGATGTCGCACACCCGCAGCGTCGCGGCCCCCGGCTCGGCGGCGACGAGCACGGGCGTGCGGACCCCTTCGGGGTCGACCAGATACGCGCCGAGCCGGTCCAGCGCTCCGTCCGGACCGCCCGGCGCGCCGAGCAGTGTGGCCTGACCGTCGCGTTCCGCCCGGCTCGTGGGCGGCGGTTCGGCCACCGTCACCGCCACCGCCGCGCCGTCGCGCGTCCAGCAGCCCAGGTACGCCGAGCTGCCGGAGTCCGCGCCCGCCACGATGCGGCGGCCGGTGCCGTCCGGGCGTACGCACAGCACCCGCGTGTGCTCGCCGCCGCCCGGGGCGACCGTGTAGGCGATCCACCGCCCCTCGGGGGACCAGGCCACCTCCGTGACCGGGTCGGGGTCCGCGTCGAGCAGGTGGACCTCCGAACCGTCGACTGGCCCCGTCCACAGCTGCGGGACGCCCGTCCGGTCGCAGATGAACGCCACGTGCTCGCCCGTGGGGTCCACGGACGGATACCAGCAGCCGTGCGAGACCAGCGGCTGAGGCGTGTCCCGCAGGCCCGCCGCGTCGGCCAGCGGCACCGGCACGGGCGCCGCCGACGTGGATACGGTCAGTTGATCCCGTGTGTCTGCAGCCATATCTCCAGCAACGCTACGTGCCACAGGGCGTTCGCCCCGCGCTTCGTGCGGTGGTCGTCGGGGGCGGCGAGGAGTTCGGCGACGTACTCGTCACGGAAGACGCCGCGCGCCCTGGCCTCGGGGGCCCAGAGCGCCGTACGCACCCGTTCGAGGACGGGCCCCGCCATGTGGCGGATCGCCGGTACCGGGAAGTAGCCCTTGGGCCGGTCGACGATCTCTCGGGGCAGCAGCTCGCGGCCCGCGTCCTTCAGGACGCCCTTGCCGCCCTGCGCCACCTTCAGCTCCGGCGGGCAGGCCGCGGCAAGCTCGACCAGCTCGTGGTCGAGGAAGGGGGTGCGGGCCTCCAGGCCCCAGTCCATGGTCATGTTGTCCACGCGCTTGACCGGGTCGTCGACGAGCATGACGTGCGTGTCGAGCCGCAGCGCCGCGTCGAGCGCGGTCTCGGCCCCGGGCACGGCCATGTGCTCACGGACGAACCGTCCCGACTCGTCGTGGCCGGTGAGCAGGTGCGGCTGGAGGACGCGGGCGAAGTCGGAGTGCGGCCGGTCGAAGTAGACCTCCGCGTACGTCTCCGGCTCCCGCTCGCGCTCGACGGCGGCCATCTGCGGATACCAGCGGTAGCCGGCGAACACCTCGTCGGCGCCCTGGCCGCTCTGGACGACGCTCAGCTCCTTGGAGACCTGCTCCGACAGCAGATGGAACGCGACCACGTCATGGCTGATCATCGGCTCGCTCATGGCCGCGACCGCCCGGTCAAGGGCGGTCGACACCCGGTCCGAGGGCACCATCAGCTGATGGTGGTCGGTCTCGTGGACGCGGGCGATCAGATCCGAGTACGCGAACTCGTCGCCCTCCTCGCCGCCCTCCGACTCGAAGCCGACACTGAACGTCGCGAGGCCCCGCTGGCCCTCCTCGGCCAGCAGCGCCACGATCAGCGACGAGTCGAGGCCGCCCGAGAGCAGCACGCCGACCGGCACGTCGGCGACCATGCGGCGGCGCACCGCCGTCCGCAGCGCGCCGAGGACCGCGTCGCGCCAGTCCGCCGCGTCCATGTCCGCGTACTCCGCGCGGCGCGTGTACGACGGCTGCCAGTAGCACCGGTCGCGGTAGGAGCCGTCCGGCTCGATCACGCGCACGGTGGCGGGCGGCAGCTTGCGCACGCCGTTGAGCACGGTCCGCGGGGCGGCCACCGTGGCGTGCCAGCTCAGGTACTGGTGCAGTGCGACGGGGTCGAGCGACGTGTCGACGCCGCCGCCCGCGAGCAGGGCGGGCAGCGTCGAGGCGAACCGCAGCCGGCCGGGTCCGTGCGACAGATACAGCGGCTTGATGCCGAGCCGGTCACGGGCGAGTACGACACGTCCGGTGTCGTTCTCCACGATGGCGAAGGCGAACATGCCCATGAAGTGGTCGACGCAGTCCGTGCCCCACTCCTGGTACGCCTTCAGGACCACCTCGGTGTCCGAGGTGGAGAAGAACCGGTGCCCGAGCGCGCGCAGCTCCGCCCGCAGCTCCCGGTAGTTGTATACGCAGCCGTTGAAGACGCCGGTCAGCCGGGCCTCGGTGTCCGCCATGGGCTGCGCGCCCCGCTCGGACAGGTCGATGATCTTCAGTCGCCGGTGGCCGAGTGCCACAGGGCCCTGCGACCAGACGCCCCGCCCGTCGGGCCCACGGGCCGCCATCCGGTCCGTCATGCGCTCCACCGCGGCCACGTCCGGCCGCCGGTCATCGAAGCGGACCTCACCGCTCAGACCGCACATTGGCACCTCCCTGCTGTGCCGCACGGGCGAGCCCGGACGGCGACCACGTCGGTCACATTCAGACTCTATGGTTCACCTTGTTCGCATACGTCCCTGATTGCTCCCTCTCGATGTGCCCAGGGGCTGGGGCCCGTGCCGTCGCGCCAGGCGTGGAGATCCTCGCCGTTCACGCAGACGATGCCGCACTGCCGTGCGTACGCGAGGGCCGGAGCGGTGAAGTCGCTCGTCGTGACGAGCGCCGCGATGTCGGCCCCGTGCACGGTGAAGCACGTACCTCCGAAGCGCTGCAGGTCCTGTGAGCCGACCTTGTTGGTGTCGCCGTAGTGCTTGCACTGGATGACGACGCGCCTCCCGTCCGAGGTGGCCGCTATGACGTCAGCGCCCAGGTCGCCGGCCCCGCCGACCACTTCCACCGCCTGGCAGCCGTCACGGGCGCACAGCTCCGCTATGGCCTGCTCGAAGCCGTCGGCGTCGAGTGCGAGGTAGTCGAGTACGGGGTGATCGACCGGCTCGGCGAGGGGCGGCGCGTCCGCGTCCGCCGCCGTGGCGTGGAGGTCGTCGGAGGCCTTCTCCGCCGCTTCCTCCAGGGCCTCGGCGGCGTGGCGCGCGTATCGCGCGGCGGAGAAGCGGCGCCACCTGAACCGGCACAGCAGTGCGGCCGCGACGCCCACCACGACCAGGACGACGGCCCACAGCGGGCGGCTCTCGACGATGCTCGCCGCGGTGCGCACCAGGAACGCCGCGACGCACAGGATGATCGCGAGCAGGACGAAGAACAGGGCGGTCGCGCGCAGATCGAAGCGCCGCTCACGGTCCATGCGCCGAACGGGGCCCGGACGTACGGTCATTGCGCTCCCTCACGAGGACGACAAGAAGATCACTCGTCTACGTGTGCCCAAGATCAACGGGCCCCACCACCAGGTGTTCCAGGACGGTGATCCCGAAGTGGGACCGTGTCCTCGGCGGGTCGAGGAAACGGAGGGTGTCCCACTTGTCGCGCAGGCCTTCGAGGGCGAGCTGCGATTCCAGCCGGGCGAGGCCCGCGCCCAGGCAGTAGTGGGCGCCGTGGCCGAAGCCGAGGTGCCGTTTGATCCGACGTTCGTAGTCGAGATGGTCGGGCCGGTCGAAGGTCTCCTCGTCGCGGTTGGCGGTGCCGAGCATGATGAGGACGAGGTCACCGGCCGATATCCGCCGGTCGCCCACCTCGATCGTGTCCGTCGCGAGCCGCGCCACCTGCTGGACCGAGGTGTCGAAACGGAGCAACTCCTCCACGGCGGCGCCGATGTCGGCCTTGTGCAACTGCTCCCAGGAGCCCGTGTGGAGGATCGACCGCACGGCCTTGCCGATGAATGACGACGTCGTCTCGAACCCCGCGTAGATGAGGAAGGTCGCCGTGGCCCAGACGTCCTGGAGTTCGATCTCGCCGTCGCGCTGAGCCGTCCGCAGGAGGTGCAGGGCGCAGTCCTCGGGGAGTTCCCCTTCGAGGGCCTGGTCGATGACCGCGGTCATTTCCCGCAGGGCGGTGTGCCCTCTGCTGACCACGTCCGGCAGATAGTCCGCCACCAGCAGGGCCGCGACATCCAGGGCCCATGGTTCGAGGTGGGGTGCGACGGCCGCGTCCAGGCCGAGGATGCGGCAGATGACCCGGCCCGAGAGGGGGACGGCCAGGTCCTCCATGACATCCAGGGAGTCGCGGTCGCCGGCCAGCAGCTCGTCGACCAGTTCCTTGATGAAGGGCTGATGCGCGGCGATGCGGTCGGCCGCGAAGAGCGGCGCGACCAGCCGCCGGGCACGGTGGTGTGCCGGGTTGTCGTTGAACATGAACCACTTGCGCACGAGCCCCGAGGTGCGTGCCCCGTCACCGCCCACGCCCCCGGCCGCCGCGTGCAGGGGAGTGCTCGCCCGCTCCGGCCACGCGGAGGACAGTGAGGGGTGACGCAGCAGGTCGGTCGCCGCACGGAACCCCGTCACGAACCACAGTTCGAGATCCTCGTCCCAGCGGACGGGCTCGTCCTCCCGCAGCCCGAGATAGTCACGGCACGGATCGCTCGTCGTGCCGGCACTGCTCTGGTACGGGCAGCCGGTGGGGGGTGTGCTCACAGGACTCACAGGACTCACAGGACTCACAGGACTCACAGGACTCACCGGGCTCACATGGCTCGCTTGACTCACTTGGACTACCTCTGCTGGGACTGGTCGCGATGCGGTGGGCGGGCTCAGTCGCACTGTTCGGGACGGTGGAAGGCGCGGCGGTACCAGGTCAGAGGGCGCGCTTCCGTGTCGAGCCGGACGTCCGTCAGCTCGCCGATGAGCAGGTCGTGGTCACCGACCGGGACGACGTCCTGGCGGGTGCACCGGTAGAGGGCGCTCGCCTCGGTGACCACGGGGAGCTGCGTGCCGGGCAGGGTGGAGATTCCCTCGCCCGCGAAACGGTCGATGTCCCGGGTGGAGAAGCGCGCGGCGATGTGGCGCTGGTCGTCGCCGAGGACGTTGATGACGAACTCCGGGGCCCGGGTCAGCGCGCCGTGGCAACTGGCCGTTCTGGCCACGGAGACGGAGACCAGCGGCGGGTCGAGGGAGATCCCTGTCACGGTGCTCGCGGTGAGGCCCGCGTTCTCCCCGTCGTGGCGCGTGGTGACGACGCAGACCGGCACCGCGAGCATCGACATCGCCTCGCGGTACTCCTGCGCGCTCACTGCTGTGCGTCGCTGTGCGGGCACCGTCACGAAACAGCCTCCGACTCGATTTCGGTGAGGGGCAGGGCGGGTGCGGCAGGCGTGGCCCGCAGGTCACACACCGAGCCGCTGCTTGATCTCGGCGAAGTAGGGGATGTGCTGGTAGTCGCGCACCTCGGGGTCGAAGACCGTGTAGGCGTTGGTGAATTCAAGGAGCTGCTTCTTGACCGCGTCCACGGGTTCCGTGTGGATCCGGCTCTCGATGGCCTGGATCTCCTGGAGGAAGGCCGCGAGTGCGACGGGAAGGTCGGGGAGGAGTGTGATCCGCCCATTGGCGAGGCGGATTCCCTTGTGCTCCGTGAGGTAGTTGAAGAGGAGCTGGGAGGCCACCGCGTCGTAGTTGGGGCGGGGGATTCCTTCGACGGCGTAGCGCAGCAGTCGTTCCGCGAGCATGAACTCGTAGGCCGCCAGGGCCTCGGCGCGCGGGAGGTTCTCGTCGTGGAGGCAGGCGAGCATTCCGGATACATCGACCCGCAGCTCTTCGAGGCCCGCCAGTGGCTTCATCTTCTTCGCGGAGAGGAAGTCGGGAATGGGCATGTCGCCCTGCCTGTGATGGTATTCGTGGAGCCTGACCCACCAGGATGCCGCCTGTTCGACCTTCTTGTCGGAGACTCCCTGAATACGCGGGAAGCTGCCTGGCTCCATCACCGCGTCGATCATTTTCCGGGTTATTCGGTTGTGCCGCTCGACGAATTTGTCCACGAAGTAGAAGATGAGGTCTTCGGGCTGCTGGATACCGTCGATGTGGTTCTCCGGGAAGAGGGCAACCACCACCCGTGAGTGGAATCCCTTGGTGGCTCCGACGATGTTCACGGGCATGGTGTTGCTCGCGTACCGGTCCGCCAGATAGGGGTCCGTGGGAAGCGTCTCGTAGGTCAGGTAGTCCAGGTTCAGCTTGGGGAAGTACGAGGCGTCGAAGAGGGAGAAGATGTGGTTGTCCGTGCGGGTGTTGATGTGCTCCTTGACCGCTTCGAGGCGGTCGCCCGACCTGAACGAGCGTATGTCCTCCAGGAGCGCCTGGACGGCGGGCAGTCTCCGCAGGGAGCTGCTGCCTTCGAGCTTCGTGGAAAGGTCCTTGAGGGTCGCTTCGTCCCGGAACAGCGCTCGCTCCGGAAGCGTTTCCCGGATCTCGTGGACCTTCGCGAATGCCTCGTCCATTTCGTGCATCCCTTCACATGTGGAGTGTGTGCAGCGGCGGAATCATCCTGAATGATGGATTCCGCATCCGTCGGTCTTCTCGACTCCTCCACCAAGACGGGTGGCGGGGAAGGAGGGGCGGTGCAAGTCTAAAGATTCGACTGCGCGATCACAATAAACTTCGGCCCGTGATTCGGTGCGGTGGCAATGTCGGCCGGCCGTCCGTGGAGCCTTGCCGATCGAGGGCCGCACTGTTAGCTTCTAGGCCAAGATCGGCTGTCCGGGACAGTTGAATTCACGCCCTATCTGCCTTATCTGCCTTATCTGGAGGTTCGTGTGAGCGAGCAAGGTCTCTTTTCCGTGGTCCTCAACGCCGAGGAGCAGTATTCGGTCTGGCCGCAGGGCAAGGACATACCGGACGGGTGGCGTGCGGACGGTGTGACCGGCACAAAGGAAGAGTGCCTCAGCCATATCGCCGAGGTGTGGACCGATATGCGGCCTCTGAGCCTGCGCCGCGCGATGGAGACGCAGGGCTAGCGATATGACAGGCGCCGCGAAAGACAAGAAGGGCAAGAAAGACAAGTGGGTTGCCTATCGGCGGCCGGGCAGCGAGACGGCCACCCGGCTGTTCTTCCTCCCCTACGCGGGTAGGGGGGCGTCGGGCTACCGGGAGATCGCGGACAGCTTCGGCCCCGAGGTCGAACCGGTACTGGTGCAGACCCCGGGCCGGGAGGGCCGCCTCGCCGAACCGGCCGTGCCCGATGTCGACGAGCTGGTCGCCCAGCTGGCCACCGCGCTGCGGGGCCATCTGGATGTGCCGTTCGCGTTCTTCGGGCACAGCATGGGATCGCTGATCGCTTTTGAGTTGGCGGCCCATCTGGAGCGGACCGGGCCGGGACTCCCCGGGCCGGTCGCCCTGTTCGTCTCGGCGGAGAGTGCCCCGCATCTTCTGACCCCTCCCGAGGTGACCGACGAGCAGTTGACCGACGAGCAGTTCCTCGCGGACCCGACGCGTGTGCGGGAGAACAGCCCGCTCAAGTCCGACCCGCTGTTCCTCGAACTGATGCTGCCGAGCTACCGGGCCGACTGCCGGCTCGTCGAGCGCTACGCGGCCCGGGACAGCTACACCTCGGTGCGCTGCCCGGTCTCCGCGTTCACCGGCGAGTACGACGACGTCGTACCGCCGGAGTCCGTGGCCGCCTGGAAGCAGCACACCACCGGCCGGTTCCGGCTGAGGATGCTGCCCAGTGGCGAGGAAGCGTTCTTCGAGCCGGAGTCCTTCCCGCTGATCACGGCGGCGGTCGAGGGCGACCTGCGGGCTGCCCGGCAGTCCTGACGCGTCCACCGGGGCCGGTGGGAGAGGCGAACCGCCTCTCCCACCGGCTTCGGCGTCACCGGCGCTTCCACTGGCTTCGGCGTCACCGGTGCTCCCACCCGCTTCCGCGTCGCTGGCGCTCGCGCTCGCACCCGCTTCCGCGTCACTGGCCGAGGAGATCACCGACCTTCCCGTCCGGACTCGCCGTCATCCGTTCGAGCACCTCGGCCAGTTCGGCCGCCAGCTCCCGCACCACCGGCTCCTCCGCCCTCGCCGCGTCGTAGATCATGGCGAGCCGCAGCGGCTTGACGTCCACCGAGACGATGAGCGCGGCCCCGACCCGGGAGAACCCCGCCGTGTCGACCACCCTCAGCCCGCCCGCCGGCACGTCCTGGAAGTTGTGCGGGTAGTTGTGGATGATCAGCAGCGTGTCCCACAGGGCCCCGGAGACACCGGCCCGCTCCTGGAGAACCCCGAGATCGGCCGTGGACAGCTCCTTGAGCCGGGCGCCGCGCTGGTGGAGCCCCTTCATCCAGCCGCCGACCGTCTCCCCGGGGTCGAGCCGCAGCCCGGACGGCAGCGTACTGATCATCAGGCCCAGCATCCGGTCCACACCGTGCACCTCGGCCTCACGGGCGGAGAAGACCAGACCGTACTGAACGTCCGGGCTGCCCGTGCGCCGCGCGAGCACGGCCGCCCAGGCCGCCTCCAGCAGCGTGCTGATCGTGAGGCCGTGCTCCCGCACGAACGCCTCCGCCCCCTGGGGAAGCGGGAAGCGCAGCTCACCGTACGGCTCCGGGGAAGGTCCCACCTCGGGCGAGAAGAGCGACCGCGGCGACAGGTCGCGCAGCTGCTCCTCCCACAGGCGCTCCGCCGACGCCCGCTGCCGTGCCCCGAGCCACTCGACGTAACTGCTGAAGCACTCCCGGGGATCGGCCGGCGGCTCGGGGCTGTCCGTGCGCACCGCCGCGTGCAGTTCGAGCAGCTCGTCGTACAGCTGGGCGAAGCTCCAGCCGTCGAGCAGCGCGTTGTGCCGGGTCCACACCATGGCCCAGCGGCGCTCGCCGAGCCGCAGGACGGTCATGCGGCTCAGCTGGGTGGCCTCGGGCGGGAAGCCGGTGCGCCACTCCTCCTCCAGCAGCTCGCGGCGCCCGCGCTCCTGCTCCTCGGGCGGGTACGCGCTCCAGTCCTCGTAGCGGAAGGACGGCTCGGTGGCCGGGTGCACCGTCTGCTCGCACCGCTGCGGCCGCTCGTGCAGCGTCACCGAGGTGCGCAGCACCGGATTGCGCTCGACCAGGCGGCGGAACGCGGTCCGCATCGCCTCCGGGTCGACCTCGCCCTCCAGCAGCAGCTCGGCGGGCACGATGTACGCCCCCCGGCCCGGCGCCGTCGCGGCCTCCCGCAGCATCTCCCGTTGCAGCGGCGTCAACGGGAAGCGGGTGCGGCTCCCCGCCGGGACGGGAGTCGGACCGCTCCCGCCGGGCGCGCCGCAGCCCTCGGCCTTCTCGGCGGCCGCGGTGGCGGCGGCGTCGGCCAGCGCCGCGAGCGTCTGGTGCCGGAAGAGCGCGGGGACCGTCACCTCGATGCCCGCCCTGCGCGCCTTGGCGACCATCTGGATGCCGAGGATGGAGTCGCCGCCGAGCTGGAAGAAGCTGTCCTCCCGGCTGATCCGGTCCACCCCGAGCACCTCCGCCCACAGGGCCGCGAGCATCAGCTCGCGCGCGCCGAGCGGGGGCGTGGAGCCGGTGGCCTCGACGGCGACGGGACTCGGCCGCTCGGGCGCGGGCAGGGCGTTGCGGTCCAGCTTGCCGCTGGAGAGCACCGGCAGGCCGCCGGGCAGCTCCACATACGCGGCCGGTACGGCGAACTCGGGCAGCCGAGCGGCGAGATGCTCGCGCAGCTCCCCTTCACCGCCCGCCGGGCTGCCGCGGTAGTACGCGACGAGCCGGAGCCCGCCGTTGCCCTCCGCCGCGACGACGGCCGCCTCGCGGACCGCCGGATGGGCGAGCAGCGCGGCCTCCGCCTCGCCCGGCTCCACCCGCACGCCGCGGATCTTGACCTGCCGGTCGACGCGGTCCACGTACTCCAGCGTCCCGTCGGGACGCCAGCGCGCCCGGTCGCCGGTGCGGTAGAGCCGGCCGCCGGCCGGGCCGAACGGGTCGGGGACGAAGTGCTCGGCGGTCGTGCCGGGCCGCCCGCGGTAGCCGCGGGCCAGCTGGATCCCGCCGAGGTACAGCTCGCCGGGGACACCGATCGGCTGGGGGCGCATCCGCTCGTCCAGGACGTAGCACGTGGTGTTGGCCACGGGCCCGCCGATGGCCACGGACGCGGGCCGCTTCGGCACGGGCCAGCACGTGACGTCCACGGCCGCCTCGGTCGGGCCGTACGCGTTGAAGACGCGCACCTGCGGCAGGACCTCCTGCACCCGGGCGGCCAGCGCCGGGTCCAGCGGCTCGCCGCCGCTGAACAGCACCCGCAGCCCGGTGCACCGCGCGGCCTCGGGCTCCTCGGCGAAGTGCCTGAGCAGCGAGGGGATGAAGTGCGCCACGGTGACCCCGTGCTCGACGATCAGCCCGGTCAGTTCGCTGAAGTCGCGGTGGCCCTCCGCGCTGGGCAGCACCACCGTCGCGCCCATGTGCAGCGGCCCGAACAGCTCCCACACCGCGTAGTCGAAGGTCGGGACGGCGTTCTGGAGCACCACGTCGTCGGCGCCCAGACCGCAGTCGCGCCGCATCCAGCGGAGCCGGTTGACGACGGCGCGGTGGGGGACCATGACGCCCTTGGGCGCGCCGGTGGAGCCCGAGGTGTAGAGGACGTAGGCGAGGTCGCCGGGACCGGGGCGGCCCTCCGACGGGGCGGGGACGGACGGCCGCCCGTCGTGGCGCCGGACGCCCGACGCGTCCACCAGGAGAGCGGCGCCCGCGTCCGACGCCATGAACTCCCTGCGCTCGGCGGGCCAGTCAGGGCCGAGCGGCAGATAGGCGCCGTCCGCCTTCAGCACCGCGAGCAGCGTGACGAGCAGCCGCACCGAGCGCTCCAGGCAGACCGCGACCACCGTCTCGGGACCGGTGCCGAGTCCGCGCAGCCGGGCCGCCAGCCGCTCGGCCTCCGCGTCCAGTTCGGCGTAGGTCAGCTTGCGGTCCGTGCCGATCACGGCGGTGAGGTCCGGGGTGGCCCGGGCCTGCTCCTCGAACAGCTCGTGGACGCGGCGGTCGGGGCCGAGGTCGGCCGCGGTGTCGTTCCAGTCGTGCAGGACCTGCCGCAGCTCCGCCGCGGGCACGGTCTCCAGCGCGGACAGCGGCCGGTCGGGGGCGGCCGTCACGGCTTCGAGCAGCGCGCCGAACCGGTCCGCGAAGCGGCGTACCGTCGCCTCGTCGAAGAGGGCCGTGGCGTACTCGACGTCGACGAGCAGCTCCTCCGGGGCCTCCCAGACGTACAGACTGAAGTCGTACGTCGCGTGCCGCCGCGGCACCGGGAAGAAGACGCCCGTGACCTCGCCCAGGTCGGCGCGGATGGCGGGCGGGGTCGGCTGGGATATCAGTGTGGTGGAGAACAGCGGCGGCCGTGACCGGTCCCGCTCCACGGCCAGTTCGGTCAGCACCCGGCCGAACGGCACGTCGCTGTGGGCCATCGCGTCGAACCCGGCCTGCCGGGTGCGGCCGAGCAGCTCGCGGAAGGTGGGGTCGCCGCCGAGGTCGCCGCGGAAGGGGACCATGTTGACCAGCGCGCCCACCATCCGCTCCAGGCCGGGCCGCGACCGCGTGGACACCGGGGACCCGACCACCACGTCCTCGCTGCCGGCCCAGCGGCCCAGCAGCACCTGGAACGCGGCGAGCAGCACCGTGAAACGCGTCGCCCGCTGCTCGCGGGCCAACGCGTCGAGGCCGTCCCTGACGGCGCCGGGCACGGCGAAGCGGAACCTGCGCCCCGCGGTGTCCCGCACTTCGGGGCGGGGACGGTCCAGCGGCAGTTCCAGCTCGGTGGCGTCGGCCAACTGCTTGCGCCAGTACGCGAGTTGGCTGTCCAGGTCCTCGGTCTGCCGTCGGAGGGTGTACCGCGCGTACGAGGGGGCGGGCCCCTCGGGCTCGCCGCCCGCGTAGAGGGTGGCCAGCTCCGCGCAGAGCACCTCCATCGTCGGCCCGTCGGCGACGATGTGGTGGGAGTACAGCAGGAAGACGTGGTCGGTGGGGGAGAGCCGCACCAGATGCGGCCGCAGCAGCGGGCCGACGGCCAGGTCGAAGGGCTCGGTCAGCCGGTCGAGGGCGTACGCGCGTGCCTCGTCCTCGTCCCTCGCGTCCCGCCGCGTCAGCGTCAGCCGCGGCGCGGCGTCGGCGGGCAGGATCTCCTGGACCGGCCGGCCGTCGGGGCCGGCCGGGAAGCGGGTGCGCAGCCCCTCGTGCCGTACCGCCAGCCGGTCGATGGCCGACTGAAGCCGCCCGGCGTCCAGTGGGCCGCTCAGGCGCAGCGAGAGCAGTTCGGTGTAGGCGAGGTTGCCGGGGGCGACCTGCTCGGCGACCCACTGGGCCTCCTGCTCGGGGGAGAGCGGCAGTTCGTCCGGCACGGGCTCCGCACGCTGCTCCGGGGCGGGGTCTTGTGAGGGTGCGGGCAGCTTGCTCACGGCCTCGGCCAGGGCCTCGGTGAACTCTTCGAGCACGGGGTGGAAGAAGAGCAGCGTCAGCGGCAGTCCTTCGCCGAACCGCCCGCGCAGGGCGGCCATCAGACGGGCACCGCCGATCGAGTCGCCGCCCAGTTCGAAGAAGTCGTCGTCGGCGGAGAGCCCGGTCTGTCCCAGCGCCGTCTCCCAGGCGCTGACGGCGGCCGCCTGGATGTCCGCTGTCCGGGTGTCCATGGCGTCTCTCCTCATCGGCGGTCCTGCGGGGGGCCCTCGGAGCCGAGGTGGGCTTCCAGCTCGTCCACGTCCACGTGGTAGCGGGTGGACGAGGTGTCCGGGAGGTCTCCGACGCGCGTGTCCGGATCGGCGACGGCGGCGGCGAGCATGGTCGCGAAGGTCTCGATGCCCTGGACGACCGTGTCGTGGTCGAAGAGGTCGACGGCGTACTCGAACCGCCCGAAGGCGCCGAGCCTGCTGTCCCAGAGCGTCAGCGTGCTGTCGTAGAGGGAGGTCTGCGGGTCGGTGTCGATGGGGTTCAGCCGCAGCCCGGACATCTCGAACGGGTCGTTCCAGGGCAGGAAGAGGTAGCGGAGCCGGAACAGCGGCGTCCAGGAGATGTCGCGGTGCGGGGCCAGCCGGTCCACCAGCGACTGGTAGGGCGCCTCCGCGTGCGACAGCGCGCCCGACACCATCTGCCGTACGTCCGCGAGGGCGCTGCGGAAGGTCTGCTCGGGGCGCAGCCGGGTGCGCAGCAGCATCGGCCGCAGCAGCAGGCCCAGCAGGTTGTCCGGCGAGCGGTCACGGTTGGCGGTCGGGGAGCCGAGCACCAGGTCGCTCCCGCCGGTGGTCCGGCCCAGCGAGGCGGCCAGCGCGGTGTAGGCCGCCATGAACGGCGTGACGCGCGCGGCCCTGCTGAGCGCGTTCAGGCGGGCGGTGGTCTCGTCCGGGAACAGCATCCAGGCCCGGTGGCCGGCGAAGGACGGCACGGCCGGTCGCTCGCCCCGCAGCGACTCCTTGAGGGGGAAGGTCGCCGGGTCCGGCGCGCCCTCCAACTGCTTGCCCCAGTACGCCAGTTGGTCGTCGAGGAGTCCGTCGCGCAGCCGGGCGCGCTCCTGCTCCGCGAAGACGCGGTACGGGACGGACGGCGGCAGGTCGGCGGTGCGGCCCCGCAGCAGCTCCCCGTAGAGGGTGAAGAGCTCCTTCAGGAAGACGGTGAAGGAGACCCAGTCGGTGATCATGTGGTTCTTGACGGCCGCGAGCTGGAACTCCTCGTCGCCCAGCGTGATCAGGGCGAGCCGCATCGGCGGCAGTCCCGCGTCGAAGGGACGCCGGGCCAGCTCCGTACGGATGCCGCGCGCGGCGCGCACCCGCTCGGCCGGGGGTACGTCGGTGACGTCGAAGCGCTCCAGGGCCACCGGGAACTCGCCGGGCGCCCCGATCCGCTGGAAGGGCTCGCCGCTCGCCGACTCGTCGAAAGCGGTGCGCAGCACCTCGTGCCGGCCCACCACCGTGCGCAGCGCCTCCTCAAGGAGCGCGGGCCGCAGCGGGCCGCGGATGCGCAGCCCGGTGGTGACGTAGTTGGCGGGGCCGGGCGGAAGGGCCTTCTGCACCCGGTACATCCGCTCCTGGTCGATGCCGAGCGGGGCCGTGGTGACGGGGGCGGCGGCCGAGGGTGCCACGAGGGAGGCGGCGGAGCCGGTGGAGTCGGCGGCGGGCTCGGCCCGGTACGCCTCCTGCACACCCGCCAGCAGGTCGATGCTCCGCTGCGCCCGCTCCAACGGGACGCCGAAGTCCACCAGACAGGCCGCCTCGTCGACACCGGCCTCCGCGAGCCGGTCCAGCAGGGCGCGGACGGTCCGCGGCGAGCCGATCAGCGCCGTCTGGTGCGCGTAGCGCTCGTAGGCGAAGTCGAGCTGAGCCTCGATGTCTGCGCCGCCCGCGTTCGCGCCGGAGCCGTCGATCATGTCGCTCTGCTGCCCCAGGTAGCCGCGCAGATACTCGCGCAGCGGCTCGCGGCACCGCTCCCGCGCGGCGGCCGCGTCCTCCTCCAGATAGGTGTGCAGCATGACGCTGACCGTGCCGGTGCCGGGGTCGTGGCCGTGGGCGGCGCGCTCCTTGCGGTAGAGCGCGATGTTTGCGGCGAGCTGCTCCGTCTCCGTGCCGATGAGCCCGGTCAGGATGTTGGCGCCCAGCCGGCCGGCCTGCACATAGGTGTCGGCGTTGCCGGACGCGGTGATCCAGAAGGGGAGTTCGCGGGTCACGGGCCGGGGATGGAGCGTCGGTGTGATCTGCGTGCCCTCCGGGCCGGGGAGCGTCACCTCGTCGCCCCGCCACAGCTTCTGCACCAGCGGGATGGTGTCCCACGTGTACTGGCGCCGGTCCGCGTACTTCTCCGGGTCGATCACGAAGTCGGTGCCGTGCCAGCCGGTGGCGAAGGAGATGCCGGCCCGGCCGCCGGAGAGGTTGTCGATCACCGACCAGTCCTCGACCACCCGCACCGGGTGGTGCAGGGGCAGCACCAGGCTGCCCGCGCGGATCTGCACCCGCTCGGTGGCGGTGGCCAGTGCGGCGCCGAGCACGGAGGGGTTGGGGTAGATGCCGCCGAAGTCGTGGAAGTGCCGCTCGGGCGTCCACACCGCGGTGAACCCGAGCCGGTCGGCCTGGCGGGCCGTCTCCATCAGGAAGCGGTACGGCCGGTCCTTGTCCCCGGCCGTGTTGGCGAAGTAGAAGAGGCTGAACTCCAGCGGCCGCCGGGGTGGTCGCGCGGCGGCGGCCCGGCCGCGCAGCCGCTCGGTGAGCGCGGCCCGCTGCTCCGGGGACAGGGCGCTCAGCCGGTCCCGCAGCGCGCTCTTCGCGTCGTCGTTCGTGGGCGGGGTCATGCCTTCGCTCCTTCTGCTCCGTCGGCGCCGAGCAGCCGGACGAGCTCGTCCTCCGGCAGCCCTTCCAACTGGGCCAGCAGTTCGTCGAGTTCATCGGGCCCAGCGGACCCGGGGGGACCGGACCGCGTACCGCCGTCGCCGCCGCCGTCGATCAGCGCGGCCAGCTCGCAGACCTGCGGCGCCTCGAAGAGGTAGCGCACGGGGAAGTCGGTGTCCAGCTGCTTGCGCAGCCGGTGCACGAGTTCGGCGGCGAGCAGCGAGGTGCCGCCGAGGCCGAAGAAGTCGTCCTCCAAGGTGACGTCGTCCATGCCGAAGGCCTCGGCGAAGGCGGCCAGCACGATCGTCTCCGTGCGGCTGCCGGAACCGGCCGCGACAGGAGCGGCGGACGCCTCGCGCGCGGCCGTGGCGGCCTGCGCGTCGTTGCCGTCGGCGGCCACGGTCGGCGTCGCCTGCGCATGGGCCGGCGCGTCGAGCCAGTAGCGGTCCCGGGCGAACGGATAGCCGGGCAGCTCGAAGTGGCGCCGTTTCTCCCCTTCGTAGTACGCGTCCCAGTCGACCTCGGCCCCGGCCTCCCACGCCTGGCCGAGCGCGCCGAGCAGTTGGGCGGCGGGCTCCTCGCCGCCGGTCAGCGGGAGGGAGGCGACGGGCGCGTGCCGCAGCGTCCGCAGATGCCTGCGGGCCAGTTCCCCCATCCCCTTGCCCGCGCCGACCTCCACGAAGAGCGTGTCCTGCCGCGCCGCCAGCAGGTCCACCGCGGCGCCGAAGCGGACCGTGCCGCGCGCCTGCGCCGACCAGTACGCCGGATCGCGGGCCTGCTCCGCGGTGATCGGCTGCCCGGTCAGGCAGGACATGAACGGCAGCGACGGCTCCCGCAGACGCACGGCGCGCAGCTCACGCTCGAACGCGGCCAGCATCGGGTCCAGCATCGCCGAGTGGAAGGCGTGCGAGGTGTGCAGCAGCCGGCACTGCACGCCCTTCGCGGTCAGGGAGGCGCTCAGTTCCCCGACGGCCTCCGCGGTTCCGGACAGCACGCACTGGCGCGGCCCGTTGACCGCCGCGAGGTCCAGGTGCGCGGCCCGCGCGTGGGCGGCCGCCTCCTCCTCGGGCAGCGCCACGGCCAGCATGCTCCCGTGCGGCAGCGAGGCCATCAGACGGCCGCGGGCGGCCACGAGACGCAGCGCTTCGGGCAGGTCGAAGACCCCGGCCAGACAGGCGGCGACGTACTCGCCGATGCTGTGCCCGGCCATCGCCCGGGGAACGATCCCCCACTCCTGCCACTGCCGGGCCAGCGCGTACGAGAACGCGAACAGCGCGGGCTGGGCCATGTCGGTGCTGTTCAGCGCGGCCGCGTCGGCGCCCGGGTCGAGCAGTGGTTCGCGCAGCTCCACGCCCTCGCCCCGCAGCAGCTCCAGGCAGGCGTCCAGCTCCTCGCGGAAGCGGGGCGCCACCTTGTGCAGCCCCGCGGCCATGCCCGGACGCTGTGCGCCCTGCCCGGGGAAGAGGAACACGGGGGAGGGCGGCTCTGCGGCGACCCTGATCCGCCGGGTGTCCACGTCCCGCAGGCGGGCCCTCGCCTCCTCGGCGTCGGCGGCGACCACCGCGAGCCGGTGCGGCAGCAGCCGCCGCCCAACGGCCAGCGTGTGGGCCGCGTCCGCGAGGGGGTCCGCGGGCCCGTCCGGCCGGTCGAGCGCGTCGGCGACCCGCAGCCGCCACCGCTCCAGCGCTTCCTCGTCGACGGCCGACAGCACGAGCAGTTCGCGCTCGCGCGGGCTCGGCGTGCCGAAGGTGTCGGCGGAGTCCTTGCCGGGGGCCTCGGCGGGGGCCTGCTCCACCACCACGTGGGCGTTGGTGCCGCCGACACCGAAGGAGCTGACCCCGGCCCGCCGGGGGGTGTCCCCGGACGGCCAGACGGTGCTCTTCACGGGCACGTAGAAGGGGGAGTCCTCCAGTTCGATGAGTGGGTTGGGCTTCTCGAAGTACGGGGCGGCCGGGATGATCCCGTCCCGGACGGCCAGCGCCGCCCGGATCAGCCCGGCCACGCCGGCCGCGGCGTCCAGATGCCCGATGGTGGCCTTGGCCGAGCCCAGCGCGACGCGCCTGCCCGCCCACGCGTCCTTGTCGGCCGCGCCGTAGGCGCTGCGCAGCGCCTCGATCTCGATGGGGTCGCCGATCCGGGTGCCGGTGCCGTGCGTCTCGACGTACCCGACGGTGTGCGGCTCCACGTCGCCCAGCATCATCGCGTCGCGGACCGCGGTGGCCTGGCCCTCGACGCTTGGCGCCGTGAAGCCGACCTTGGCGGCGCCGTCGTTGTTGATGGCCGAGCCGCGGATCACGGCGTAGACGCGGCGGCCCTCGGCCACGGCGTCGTCGTACCGCTGGAGCAGCACCGCGCCCGCGCCGCTGCCGCCGACCGTGCCCTCCGCGCGGTGGTCGAACGGGCGGCAGCGGCCGTCGGGGGAGCCGATGCTGCCTTCCTTGTAGAGGTAGCCGACGCGGTGCGGCAGCTCGATGGTGGAGCCGCCCGCCAGGGCGATGTCGCTCTCGTGGGAGAGCAGGCTCTGCACGGCCAGGTGGACGGCGACCAGCGAGGCGGAGCAGGCGGTCTGCACGCTGACCGCGGGCCCGCGCAGCCCGAGCCGGTAACTGGCGGCGGTGGCGAGGAAGTCCTTGTCGTTGAGGATGCGCCCCTCGAGCATGTTGAGCGAACCGCCGAGCGCGGGCACGGCGTTCAGCCACAGATAGCGGGTCATGCCGGCGGCGGCGAACACGGCGGCGCGCTCGCGGTAGCGGTCCGGGTCGCAGCCGCCGTCCTCCAGCGCCTGCCAGGCGCACTCCAGGAAGATCCGCACCTGCGGGTCCATCAGCCGGGCCTCGCGCGGCGTGTAGCCGAACGCCTTGGCGTCGAACCGGTCGTGGTCCGCGAGCGGGACGCCGGACCGGACGTAGTCCGGGTCGTCCACCAGCGCGGGGTCCTCGCCCGCGGCGATCAGCTCGTCGCGGCCGTACTCCACGACCGCGTCGGTGCCCGCCACCGCGTTCTGCCAGAACGCGGGGATGCTGTCGCTGCCGGGGAAGCGCCCCGCCATGCCGACGATCGCGATCAGGTCTTCGGTGTCCATCGTGCCTGTGGTGCCTGTCGTGTCTGTCGTTTCTGCCGTGTCCGTCTGCTCGGCCATGTGTCCCCCGTCAGCCATCTGTCCCCGCCTTCCTGCGCCGGTGGAACCGGCTTCGGGCCTTGCGCCGCTGGTCCTGGTCCTTGCCGTCCGCGTCGTCCGCCGGACCCGGGCCGGTCTCCTCGTACGCCGTTCCCGCGTCGCCCATGTGCGCGGCGAGCGCGGCGACGGTCGGGTACGCGAACAGCTCCACCAGGCGGGGCGCGGTGATGCCGCCACCCAGCTCGGCGAGGCGTGCGTGCACCCGGATGAGCAGCAGGGAGTTGCCTCCCGCGTCGAAGAAGTTCTCGTGGACGCCGATCCGCTCCACCCCGAGCACCGAGCACCACACGGCGGCCAGCCGCTGTTCCAGTTCGTTGCGGGGCGGCACCTGGGCGACGTCCGCCCCCGCCGCCGCGGTCTGTGGCCGTGCCGGTGCGGCGGCCAGTGCCCTGCGGTCCACCTTGCCGTTCGGGGTGAGCGGGAAGGCGGTCACGGCGGTGAGGCGGTCCGGGACCATGTAGCCGGGCAGGCCGCGCGACAGGTGCTCGCGGAGCCGGTCCAGGTCGGGCGGGTCGCCGACCGGGGTGGCGGCGGGCAGCTCGGCGTCGGACAGGCCGGGCCTGCGGCCGTAGACGATGCCCACTTCCAGCTCGTCGAGGATCGTGCGGGTTGCGGTCTCGAAGCCGTACTTCTCCAGCACCGCCAGGACCTCGTCCCGCCGGTCGTTGCCCTCGATCTCGACGGCGACCTGCCGCACCCGCCGCCAGTCGGCGTCGTCGAGCCCGGCGAGCACGTCCAGCTCGGCCCGCTCCACGTCGACCTTGAGCAGGCCGATGTCCTCCAGGCGGTGTTCGGCGATCAGTTCGCGCAGGGTGGTGAGCCGGCAGCTGAACCGCTCGTTGCGGTACTGGTCGGCGAGGAAGTCCTCGACGTCCGCCGCGTCCGCCGTCGGCATGAGCACCGCCGCCCGCTTGCGGTCGGCCTCCGGGTCGGCGTAGCGGCCGGACAGGCCGGTCAGCGCCGGGTAGTAGGTGAACTCCGCCGTGCCGGGGGTGTCGGACAGGCCCGCGTCGACGAGGACCGCGTCGATGCCGTTGGCCCGTACGGTGCGGCTCAGCCGGTCGAAGGTCGGCGGGATCGGCTCGACGGAGACGATCCGCGCCGGCCGGCAACTGCGGTGCACCCACAAGGTGGTGCCGCCCACGTTGGCGCCCGCGTCGAGGACGGTCATGCCGTCCCACAGCCGCAGGAAGCCGTCGCCCAGATAGTCGCCGTCCTCGAAGATCTCCTTGTGGATCTCGGCGGCGGCCCGGTGGTCCCCGGTGGCGACCACGCCGCCGAAGGGCAGCGGGATCAGCTCGGGGTCGCCGCCCTCCGCGGCGGTGACGGCGGCGCCCCGGGAGCGTATCCACCCGGCGAGCGCCGCGCGGTCCCCCTCGCCGACGACGCCGACGACCGCCCGGTCCACTCCGGGGAAGGCCTCGATGTGCGCCTCGATCTCACCGAGTTCGATGCGCCGCCCGCGCAGCTTGACCTGGTCGTCGAGGCGTCCGCGGTACTCCAGGGTCCCGTCGGGGCGCAGCACCGCGAGGTCGCCGGTGCGGTACAGCCGGGCGCCGGGCGGTCCGAACGGGTCCGGCACGAAGCGTTCCGCGGTCAGGTCCGGGCGCCGCCAGTAGCCGCGCACCACGCTGTCCCCGCCGATCAGCAGCTCGCCCGGGGTGCCCACCGGCACCGGCTCGCCCTCCGCGTCCACCAGGTGGAAGCGGGTGTTGGCGACGGGCCGCCCGATCGGCGGCGGGCCGTCTCCCGTCACCGGATGCGTGCTGGACCAGATGGTGGTCTCGGTGGGCCCGTACATGTTGAGGACCCGGCCGAGGAGCACGTCGGAGAGCCGGCCCGCGAGCGCGGCGGGGAAGGCCTCGCCGCCGATCACCAGCTGCTCCAGCTTCCCCAGTGTCGCGAGGCCCGCGTCCGTCTCGGCCAGCGCGAGCGCCAGCGACGGCGTGCACTGGAGGTGCGTCACGCCGTGCCGGGCCAGCTGGGCGAGCGCCGACTGGTCCTCCTGGGGGCCCTGGTCACCGACCGCGGCCGCCCAGCGGGCCCGCAGCACGTCCAGTTGGGGCAGCGACGACAACACCTGCTCCGGGTCGATGCCGAAGTCGACCAGGCAGGCGATCTCGTCGACCCCGGAGGCCGCGATCCGCTCGACCATCGGCCCGCAGGACTCGGGCGAGCCGATGAGGCCCGCCTCGTCGGCGAACCGGTCGTAGTAGCGCTCCAGGAGGACGTCCAGCTCCTCCTGCGGCAGCGCCTCGATGTCCGCCGCGTCCTCGCCGCTGAGCAGCCGCTTCACCAGCCCCAGCGAGCTGCGCAGATAGTCGACGAACGGCTTCCTGGCCCGCTCCCGTACCGCTTGGGCGTCGCTGTCGACCGCCGTGTGCACCATCAGCGCCACCCGGCCGCGGCCGGGGTGACCGGCCTCGTCCCACGCCTTGCGGTACCGCGCCACCTTCTCCGCCAGCTCCTCCAGGCTCTGGCCCAGCAGATGGGTGAGGAGGTGCACGCCCGCGCGGCCCGCCGCCTCGAAGGTGGCCACGTCGCCGGAGGACGTGAGCCAGGCGGGCAGTTCGCCGCGTGCCGGACGCGGGTAGGACGCCACCTCGATGGTGGCCCCCGCGCCGTTGACCCGCTGGACCTTCTCACCGCGCCACAGCGCGCGGACGGTGTCCATGCCCTCCATGAGGACCCGCTTGCGGTCGGCGTGATGGTCGGGGGCGAGCACGAAGTCGTCGGCCAGCCAGCCGGAGGCGAAGGACACCTCCGCCCGGCCGCCGGAGATCCCGTCGACCACCGCCCACTCCTCGGCGACCCGCAGCGGGTCCTGGAGCGGCAGCACCACGCTGCCCGCGCGGACGGCGATCCGCCGGGTCACCGCGGCGACGGCGGCGCCGGTCACGGACGGGTTCGGGTAGAGCCCCCCGAAGGGGTTGAAGTGCCGCTCGGGCGTCCACACCCCGGCGAAGCCGTGCTCGTCGGCGAACTTCGCGCCTTCGAGCAGCAGCCGGTACGGCTCGGGGCCCTGGTCGCCCTCCGCGCTGGCGAAGTAGAACAGGCTGAAGTCCACCGAGGGGCGCGGCGCGGACCGCTCCTCGCCCTGGAGTACGACGGTGACGCCGCGGGCCAGCGTCCACAGCAGTTCGAGACCGGCGATGTCGAACGAGATGCTGGTGGTCGCCAGCCACACCGAGCCCTCGGCCGCGGTGATGTGCTCGTCCATCGCGTGCAGGAAGTTGGTGAGGGCGCGGTGCGGCACCGTGACGCCCTTGGGGGTGCCGGTGGAGCCGGAGGTGTAGATGACGTACGCCGGATTCTCCGGCAGCACCCCGGAGGTGACGGGCCGCTCGTCGGTGAGGCCGTCGTCCCCGTCGAGCGGCTCCACGCCGGTCAGGACGATGGCGGCCCCGGAGTCGCCGAGCATCTGCTGTCGGCGCCGCTCGGGGTAGTCGGGGTCCACCGGCACATAGCCGGCGCCCGTCTTCAGCACCGCGAGCAGGGCGACCGGCAGGTCCTCGGTGCGGCGCATCGCCACGGCGACCAGCTGCTCGGGACCCGCGCCCCGCGCGACCAGCGACCGGGCGAGCCGGTCGGACCGGGAGTCGAGTTCGGCGTAGCTGAGCCGGACGCCGCCGTGCACCACGGCGGTGGCGTCCGGGGTGCGCCGGGCCTGCTCGGCGATCCGCTCGTGCACCAGTTCGGTGCGGGGGAATTCCCGTGCGGTGTCGTTGAGCCGCCGGACCGTCTCGGCGTCGGCGTCGGTGGCCAGCGGCAGCCGCGCGACCGGCGTCCCGGGCCGGTCGAGGGCGCCGGCCAGCAGGGTCCTCAGCTGTCCGGCGAACCGCTCGATCGTGGCGGCGTCGAACAGGTCGGTGTTGTACTCGATCACCCCGGTGGCGCCGGACGCGTGCCGCTCCACCGTCAGGATCAGATCGAGCGGGACCGTGCCGCTGTCGACCGGCAGTTGCTCGACGTCCAGGCCGGGCAGGCGCAGCGTGCGCCCGTCGGTCTCGTACCACGCGAACATCAGCTGGACGATGGGGGAGTGGCTGAGCTGGCGGGACGGCTGGAGGTCGTCGACCAGCTTCTCGAAGGGCACTTCGGCGTACGGATAACAGGCGAGGGCGTCCGCCCCCACCCGGTCGACCAGCTCGCCGAACGACAGGGCGCCGTCCACCTGACTGCGTATCGCCAGCGTGTTGGTGAAGGACCCCACCACCCGCTCCAGGGCGGGATCGGGCCGGTCGGTCACCGGCGTGCCGACGATCAGGTCGTCGCGCCCGGTGCTGCGGTGCACGAACGCCAGGAACCCGGCGAGCATGGTCATGAACGGCGTGGCCCCGCGCTCGGCGCCGAACCGGATGAGCGCCGAGGTCAGTTCCTCGCCCAGCTCGAACCGGTGGGTGGCCCCCGCGTAGCTCTGCACGGCGGGGCGGGTGCGGTCGGCGGGGAGTTCGAGCAGTTCGGGGACGCCCGCGAGGTGTTCGCGCCAGAAGCCGAGGCCCTCGTCCAGGGCCGGTCCCGCCAGCTGCTCGCGCTGCCACGTCGAGTAGTCGGCGTAATGGAGGGCGGGTTCCTCGGGAAGCTCCTCGCCGCTGTAGCGCGCGCTCAGTTCCTCGGCGATGAGCTCCATCGACGCCCCGTCGGCGACGATGTGGTGCACGACGAGGAGCAGCGCGTGATCCTCGGCGCCGAGCCGTACGAGCACCGCGCGCAGCAGCGGCGCACGGCCCAGGTCCATGGGGCGGGACATCGCGGTCCGCAGCAGCGAGGGCAGCTCCTCCTCGGTGCCTTCCACTCGCTCCAGCACGACGTCGGCGGAGTCCTCCACCACCTGGAAGGCGCTCCCCGCCACCTCGGCGAAGCGGGTGCGGAGCGCCTCGTGGCGGGCCACGACGGCGGCCAGGGCCGAGGTCAGCGCGGCCTCGTCCAGCGTGCCGCGCAGCCGCACCGCCACATGCACCAGGGGGGACGCCTCGTCGGGCGCGATCTGCGCCAGGAACCAGAAGCGCTCCTGCGCGAAGGACATTCGGGCACTGCGTATCTCCGACATGGGTTAGATCTCCTCCGCTCTGTCTTCGGTCGCTCTGTCTTCGGTGACCAGTTCGGCCAGGGTGCGGCGCACCGCGGGGCGCAGCGGCGCGGCGCCGGACAGCGGCCCCTCGCGCCGTGCGCCGGGCCGGGCGGCCGTGGCCAGGGCCGCGGCCAGAGCTGTGTCCACGGCGGCCGCCAGGTCGCCGAGGGTCTCCTGCTGGAGGACCAGCGGGAGCAGGGTGGGCACCGGGAGCGAGCGGGCCTTGGAGAGCCTGCGGGCGAGCCGGGCCGCCTTCAGGGAGTCGCCGCCCAGCTGGAAGAACTTGTCCTGCGCGGTCAGTTCCCGGATGTTCAGCAGCTCGCCCACCAGCTCCGCGACGAGCCGCTCGGTCCCGGTCCGCGGGGCGCGGCCGCGTGGCGTGCGCAGCTCGCCGGGGTCGGGCAGCCGGTCGGGTTCGAGCTTGCCGTTCGGCGACAGCGGCAGCTCGGGCAGGACCACGAACCGGCCCGGCACCAAGGACTGCGGCAGGGCCGCGGTCAGGAAGCCGCGCAGCTCGTCGAGGTCGAAGCCGTCCGCGTCCGGCACCTCCAGGTAGCCGACCAGGCCGCCTTCGTACGCCCGTACGTGGGCGGCGTTGACCGCGGGATGACGCTCGGCCACGGCCTCGATCTCACCGGGCTCCACCCGCAGCCCGTTCAGCTTGATCTGCTTGTCGCCGCGGCCCGCGAAGACCAGCTCACCGTCGGCCCGGCGGTACGCCAGGTCCCCGGTCCGGTACATGCGGGTGCCGGGCGGGCCCAGGGGGTCGGGGCGGAACCGGTCGGCGGTCTGCGCCGGGTCGCCGAGATAGCCGCGGGCCAGGCCCTCACCGGCGATCCACAGCTCTCCCGTGACGCCCGCGGGGACGGGGGCGCCCGCCGGGTCCAGCACGTGCAGCCGTACGTTCTGCAGGGCCCGGCCGATGGGCAGGCTCTCCGCACCGGACAGTTCCTCGGGAAGAGGCACCGGCACGGGATACATGCTGGCGCTGACGCTCGCCTCGGTCGGGCCGTAGGCGTTGACGACCAGGCAGTCCTCGCGCAGCCGCCCGGACAGCTGCCGGTAGGCCTCGACGGAGACCGCCTCCGCGCCGACGCTGATGCCGCGCAGTTCGAGTCCGGACCGGCGGGCCGCCTCGGGGACCATGTACGGCGCGAGGAACGTGCTCTCGATGCGGTGCTCGATCAGCCAGTCCAGATGGTCCTCGGGCGTGGTGCGGGCCCGGTCGGGCGCCAGATGCACCTCGGCGCCGCGGGCGAGGGCGGGGAACATCGCGTAGACCGAGGCGTCGAAGCTGAAGCTCGCCCACACCGCGGCCCGGCAGCCCCGGGGGACCAGCGCGTCGTAATGGGGGTCGGTGATGAGGTTGACGACCCCGGCGTGCGGGATGAGGACGCCCTTGGGTCTGCCGGTGGAGCCCGAGGTGTAGATGACGTACGCGGGACTGCGCGGGTCGACCGGCGTGCGCGGGTCGTCGCCGGGGAGTTCCCCGGTGTCCGGCAGCGCTCCGGAGAGGACCACGGCCGCCTTCGAGTGCGTGAGCATGAACTCCCGCCGCTCCCGCGGATAGGTGGGGTCCACCGGGAGGTAGGCGCCGCCCGCCTTGAGCGTGGCGAGGATCGCGACCGGCATGTCCAGGCCGCGTTCGAGCGACAGGGCGACGATCCGCTCCGGGCCGACGCCCTGGGCGGTCAGATGGCGGGCGAGCCGGTTGGCGCGTGTGTTCAGCTCGGCGTAGCTCAGCCGGTCGCCCTCGTGGACGAGCGCGGTGGCGTCGGGGGTGCGCCGGGCCTGCTCCTCCACGACCTCGTGCAGCAGTCGCGGGGCGCCCGGAGTGAGGTCCTTGGCGGTGGCGTTGAGCTGCCGCAGCCCTTCGTGCTCCGGCGCGGTGAGCAGCGGCAGCGCGGAGAGCGGGGTCCGTGGCGCACGGACCGCACCGCGCACCAGGGTGGTCAGATGTCCGGTCAGCCGGTCGACGCTTCGCTCGTCGAAGAGGTCCGTGCTGTAGATGACGGCCCCCGCGATCGTGCCGTCGGGCCGCCGCTCCAGCGTGAACGTCAGGTCGAACTGGGTGGCGCGGAAGTCCGACGGCAGCGGCTCGCGCTCGACTCCGGGCAGCGTGAGCCCTTCGCCCGGCATGGTGTGCAGCGAGAAGAGCACCTGGACCAGCGGGCTGTGGCTGAGGCTGCGCGAAGGAGCCAGCTCCGCCGTCAGCCGCTCGAAAGGGATCTCCTGGTGGGTGAAGGCCGACAGCGAGGTCTCCCGCACCCGGCCGAGCAGCTCGGTGAAGGTCGGGTCACCGCCCAGCGACGTACGGAGCGCCAGGGTGTTGACCAGGAAGCCGACCACCCGGTCCAGCTCCGGCCGCAGCCGGCCGGCGACCGGTGAGCCGACGACGAGGTCGTCGAGGCCGGTGTAGCGGTGCAGCACCGCCTTGACGCCGCTGAGCAGCACCATGAACAGGCTGGCCTCGTGCTCCCTGGCCAGCTCGTCCAGGTCGGTGACCAGCTCGGCGGGCAGGGTGAAGTGGTGGGTGGCACCGCGGAAGGACTGCACGGCGGGGCGCGGCCGGTCGGTGGGCAGCGGCAGCAACTCGGGCGCCCCGGCCAACCGCTGGCGCCAGTAGTCAAGTTGGCCGACAAGGCCCTTGTCGGCCCCCTCTGCCCGCTCCTCGGTCCGCCCCTGGGCCGCTTCCGCGCCCTCCAGCCGCCCGCGCTGCCACTGCGCGAAGTCGCGGTAGCCCACAGCGGGTTCGGCCGGCAGCGGACGGCCCGCGTACAGCGCGCTCAAGTCCTCGAAGAGGACACGCAGCGACGCGGCGTCGGCGACGATCTCGTGCACGGTGAGCTGCAGTACGTGATCCTCCTCGCCCAGCGGCACCAGCAGGACGCGCAGCAGCGGCGCGCTGCTCAGGTCGAAGGGGCGGTACGCCTCCTCGTCGAGCGTGCTCCGCAGCCCCGCCTCGTCCCCGGGGCGGTGCGCCGGGGCCGTACGCAGCTCCAGCCGGACCTCGTCGGCGACGACCGCGAGCCGCGCTTCCCCGGTGCTGTCGTAGGAGGTGCGCAGCGCGTCGTGCCGCGCCGCGAGGGCGCTCAGCGCGCGGCGCAGCGCCTCGGTGTCCAGCGGGCCGCGCAGCCGGTAGGCGAAGGCGTTGTTGTACGCGGTGTTGCCCGGCTTCAGCTCGTCCAGGAAGAGGAACTGCTCCTCGCCGAAGGAGGGCAGGCCCCGCGCCGGATCGTCCCTGCGGGGCACCGTCGGCAGCTTCGCGGGGCCCTCGCGGTCCGCCCCGGCCCGCCGGACGGCCTCGGCCAGCTGGGCCACCGTCCGCCCCTCGAACATCAGCCGCATCGGCAGCTCGACGCCGTACGCCTCACGGATGCGCGCGACCACCTGGGTGGCGATCAGGGAGTGACCGCCCAGATCGAAGAAGTTCCGGTCGTTGGCGACCTCGTCGACGCCCAGGGCCTCGGCCCAGATCGCGGCGATCGCCTCCTCGGCGGAGTCCCGGGTGCGACCCCCGGACCGCTCCGCCCGCGCGTCGTCCGTCGCGGCGCGCACCGCGGGGGCGGGGAGCGCGGCGCGGTCGGCCTTGCCGTTGGGAGTCAGCGGAACGCGGTCCAGTACGACAAGCGCGCTCGGCACGAGCTGGGCGGGGAGCCTTCCGCGGATGAACTCACGTACGGCATCGGGGAGTTCTCCAGCAGGCTCGGCAGGATCGGCCGGCACCACATAGCCGACAAGCCGCCGGTCGCCCGGCCGGTCCTCGCGCACGGTGGCGACGGCCGCGATCACCGCCGGGTGCGCCCGCAGCGCCTCCTCGACCTCGCCCAGCTCGATCCGGAAGCCGCGGATCTTCACCTGGCCGTCGAGCCTGCCGCCGAACTCCATGACGCCGTCCGGGCGCCGGGTCACCCGGTCCCCGCTGCGGTACATCCGCGCCCCGCCACCCGCGAAGGGGTCCGGCAGGAAGGAGGCGGCGGTGCGGTCGGGGCGGCGCCAGTAGCCGTACGAGACTCCGGTGCCGCCGATGTACAGCTCGCCCGGGGTGCCGTCGGGGACCGGCTCCAACCGCTCGTCCAGTACGTACAACAGTGTCTGGTCGATCGCGGTGCCGATCGGGACGCCGTCGGCCCCGGCCGGGAGCGCGGCCGTGTCGTAGACGGCGGAGAAGGTGCTGGCCTCGGTCGGGCCGTAGCCGCTGAGGAGGCGGCCGCCCGGCGGCAGGTGCTCGCGGGCGGCGCGGACGCTGCCGGGGTCGGCCGCCTCGCCGCCGATGACCAGCTGCGGCACGGTGGCGAAGGCCGCCGGTTCGTTCCGGATCACCTCGTTGAAGAGGGAGGTCGTGACGAACACCGTGCTGAGCCGCTGCTCCCGGACGAACTGCCCCAGGTGACGGGGTGAGGTCATCACGTCCCGCTCGATGCTCACCAGGCAGGCGCCGTTGAGCAGCGCCATCCACATCTCCAGCACGCTGGCGTCGAAGGAGAGGTTGCCGCCGAAGCCGACCCGGTCCTCGGGCGTCAGCCGCAGGTAGCAGGTGTCCACGACCAGCCTGATGATGGCCTTCTGGGTCGTCAGCACACCCTTGGGGCGGCCCGTCGAGCCGGAGGTGTACATCATGCAGGCGGGCTGGGCCGCCGACTGGAGGCCGGGGCGCCCGGCGCCGCACGCCGCGATCAGTTCGGCGTCGCTGTCCAGCCGCACCACGGGGGTGTTCTCCAGCGGCAGCAACTTGTCGTGCGGCCGACGGGTGACGACGAGGTCGAGCCCGGCGTCCCCGGCCATCCAGGCGAGCCGCTCGGCCGGGTACGACACGTCCAACGGCACGGAGACGGCACCGCACTTGAGCGCGGCCAGCGTGGCCACCACCATGTCCGACCGCCGGTCGGTGCACACACCCACGAAGGCTCCCGGCCGCACCCCTCGGTCGATCAGATGGGCGGCCAGTCGATTCGCGCGGACGTCGAGCTGCGCGTAACTCCACTCCCGGGCATCGAACATGACGGCCGCCCGCTCTGGTGCGGAATCGGCGTGATTCTCGAAAATGCCCGCGAGAGTGGGCAGTTGAGCCCGAAACATAACATCCGTCCGTTCGTTGCGTATTGGAGCAGCCGGTGTTTGAAGAGGGATGCTTTCAGGCCGCGTTCACGAGATCAAGATCTGGACTTCGGGGCTTGAACAATGCATGATCTCGGACCAGACGGGAGGGGGGTAATGGCTCCCCGAATGCCGTACATCCCCACCCATGGAGGACGCGTGTGACCAGTGCGGACACTTCCGAGCAGGCCGATACGCGACTTGACCGACCTCTGCTGGTGCTGGGCGCTCTCATGGCCGTCGGCACGTTCGCGGCGGCTCTGGACGCGACAATCGTGTCGTTGGCCCTGAACAGTATTCGTTCGGAATTCAACACTCCGATTGACACGATCCAATGGATTATCACGGGCTATTTGCTGGGAATCGCCACCGTTATCCCGGTAACCGGCTGGGCCGTCGACCGTTTCGGTGCCCGGACCATGTGGCTCACGGCGATGGGGATTTTCCTCGGCGCCTCACTGCTGTGCGGAATTGCTTGGTCCGCTCCCTCTCTGATCATCTCCCGGGTGCTCCAGGGGTTCGGCGGCGGCATGATCGTGCCCATCGCCCAGGCGGTCCTCGCCCGCGCGGCGGGCCCCTCCCGGGTCGGCCGGATCATGGCCCTGGTGACCATCCCCACCCAGTTCGCCTCGGTCATCGGACCGACCCTGGGCGGCATCCTGGTGGAGACGACGACCTGGCGCTGGATCTTCTACCTCAACCTGCCCATCTGCCTGATCGCCGGCGTACTGGCCGCCCGGCTGCTCCCGCCCGACGAGCCGCAGCGCGAGGCCCGCCTCGACCTCAGAGGACTGCTGCTGCTCTCTCCCGGCCTCGCCCTGCTGGTCTTCGGCGTCTCCAGGGTCGCCGACGGCGCGACCGCGGTACTGGTCCCGGTCGCGGCCGGAGCCGTACTCCTGACGGGATACGTCGTGCACGCCCGGCGCACCCCGCACCCTCCGGTCATCGACCTACGGCTTTTCGCCACCCGCTGGTTCCGCACGCTGGCCGGAATCATGCTGGTGTACGGCGCCTTCTTCTTCGGCGCGGTCTATCTCTTCCCCCTCTACTTCCAGCAGGCCAGGGGCCACACCGCGCTGGAGGCCGGCCTGGAGGTGGCGCCGCAGGGCATCGGCATGCTGCTGATGCTCTTCCTGGGCGGCTCGCTGGCCGACAAGCTGGGCCCCCGGCCCGCGATGCTGGCGGGCCTCGGCGTGCTGGCGGCCGGGACGCTCGTCTACACCCAGCTGCCCGCCGATCCGCCGATGTGGCTGCTGCTGACCGCACTGGCCGTGCGCGGCGCGGGCGTGGGGCTCTGCGTCGGCCCGCTGATGGCCGCCGTCTTCCAGGGCGGACTGCCGAAGGCGTCCATACCACGGGCCACCACCGCCGTGAACATCCTGCAGCGCGTGGGCGGTTCGCTCGGCACGGCCCTGTTCGCCGTGGTGCTGACGAGCCAGGCGGGTCAGCAGCAGGACGCCACGCCCACGGACTTCAGCCACACCTTCTGGTGGGTCGCGGGCCTGATCGTCCTGGCCCTGGCGCTCACCCTGACACTGCCCCGCGGACACCCCGCCGCGGCGGCGGCGGACGACTGACGCCGACCGCCTGGACGGACCCGCCGGGCGCCCCCTGGTGTACGTACCAGATCACCGGGACGCTCCGGCCGTTCATCAGCGTACGCGTCGTGGGGCCCTCCGCCGGGACGTACCCGGCGGAGCCCAGCGCCCGGCGGCTCGCCGCGTTCTCCGCCTCGGTGGCCGCGACCGGCCGCGACCGGCGCCAGGACGGGAGGCGTCCAGCGGATCGTGGGGTGCAGGCCCGACAGCATGGTGTCGAGCCCTGACAGGCAAGACCATGATCGGCCGGAACGTCCGTACGCGGGCGTCCCCTCAGCGGCCCCGGCGCACCTGTGCCGCCTTGCGGGCCTCCGCGAGCTTGCGGGCCTCGCCGGTCTTGCGGGACTTGCCGCCGGTGGTGCGGGAGGCGTCCTTGCTGGTGCCGAGGCCACGGAAGGGGGCGTTGGTGTTCTTGGGGCGGGGTGTGGCGGGACCGTCGAGGGGGGTGCCGGAGGGGGTCTTGGCCCCGGTGATCCGGCTCAGCTCCGCCTCGCCCGAGCGCACCTTGGTGACGGTCGGCTCGATGCCGGCCTCGGCCATCACCCGGGTCACCTCGCGGCGCTGGCCCGACAGCGCCAGTGTGACGACGCTGCCGGACTCGCCCGCCCGGGCGGTGCGGCCCGCGCGGTGGAGATAGTCCTTGGGGTCGGTCGGCGGGTCGACGTTGACGACGAGGTCGAGGTCGTCGACGTGCAGGCCCCGGGCCGCGACGTTCGTCGCCACCAGGACGGTGACCTGGCCGCTCTTGAACTGCGCCAGGGTCCGCGTGCGCTGCGGCTGGGACTTGCCGCTGTGCAGGGCCGCCGCGTGCACCCCGTTGGCCCGCAGATGCCGGTTGAGCTGGTCGACGGCGTGCTTGGTGTCCAGGAACAGCAGTACGCGGCCGTCGCGGGCGGCGATCTCCGTGGTGACGGCGTACCGGTCGGGGCCGTGGACGATCAGCAGATGGTGGTCCATCGTCGTGACCGCGCCCGCGGACGGGTCGACGGAGTGCACGACCGGGTCGTGGAGGTAGCGCCGGACCAGGTCGTCGACGTCGCGGTCCAAGGTGGCCGAGAACAGCATCCGCTGCCCGTCGGGGCGCACCTGGTCGAGCACCTCGGTGACCTGCGGCAGGAAGCCCAGATCACACATCTGGTCGGCCTCGTCGAGGACGGTGATCCGTACCCGCCCGAGGCGGCAGGCCTTGCGTTCGATGAGGTCGTGCAGACGGCCGGGCGTGGCGACGACGACCTCGGCGCCGTCGCGCAGCTCGGCGATCTGCCGGCCGATCGACATGCCGCCGACGACCGCGGCCATCCGCAGCCGCAGCGCGTCGGCGTACGGCGTGAGCGCCTCGGTGACCTGCTGGGCCAGCTCCCGGGTGGGCACCAGGACCAGGGCGAGCGGCTGCTTCGGCTCCGCGCGCCGCCCCGCCGTCCGCGCGAGCAGCGGCAGACCAAAGGCGAGCGTCTTGCCCGAACCGGTGCGCCCGCGCCCCAGGACGTCGCGCCCCGCGAGGGCGCTGGGCAGCGTGGCGGCCTGGATGGGGAAGGGCTCGCGCACATCGAGCCGGGTGAGCGTCCGCAGGATCCCGGCCGGCAGTTCCAGCTCGGCGAAGGAGGCGATCGGCGGCACGGTGGGCGACACGGCCGGGGCGAGGTCGCCGTCCGAGGTGTCGGGGCGGTCCGAGTGGTGATCCATGAAAAGCCTTCCGCAGAGGAACGTACCGAGGAAGGCCCGGCCGGCGCGTGCGCGCAAACGGTTGAGAATAACACAGAGTGACGGTCCGCCGGGCGCGGAGTCCTGGCCCTGACCGCGCTGCCCGGATGCCGGCGTACGCCATGGTCGGATCGACCTCAGGCCGTACGCGGACCCAAAGCGCGGCGACAGTGTCCTCGCGCGTCACGGCCGGACTCACGGTGACATCGAAGGCCTCTTCCAGTCCGGCGAGCACCGCCATGGCCTTGAGAGAGGTGCCGCCCAGGTCGGCGGGGCGGCCCCGGTCGGTGAAGGAGGTCTCCGGGAGCGCCGGCACCCGATCCCATGCGCCGCGCACGACCTTCCGCACCTCCTGCAGGACGAGTCTCCCTGGCGGCCGGGCCCACGACAGTCCCTCGGCGCAGTCAGGACGTGGCCGGCCGGGAGTCGGCCTACGCTGGTCCCATGCGGCTGCTGCTGACCTCCGACACGCATGTGCCCGCCCGGGCGAAGAGGCTGCCGGACGCCCTGCTGGCAGGCATCGACGAGGCGGACGTGGTGATCCACGCCGGGGACTGGATCGACGAGGCCACGCTCGACCTGTTCGAGTCCAGGTCGCGTCGGCTGATCGGCGTGTTCGGCAACAACGACGGCCCGCCGCTGCGCCGACGGCTCCCCGAGGTCGCACGCGCGGAGCTGGCCGGGCTCCGGTTCGGTGTCGTGCACGAGACCGGAGCGGCCACCGGTCGCGAGCGCCGGTGCGCTCAACGCTTCCCCGACCTGGACGTGCTCGTGTTCGGCCACAGCCATATCCCCTGGGACACCCGAGCTCCCGGCGGCCCGAGACTGCTCAACCCCGGCTCTCCCACCGACCGCAGACGCCAGCCCTTCTGTACGTTCCTCACCCTGACCGTCTCGGACGGCGCCCTGCACGACGTGACGCTGCACCGGCTGCCGCCGCGCTGAAGCCGGCTCAGTAGCGGTGGCCGGGCCAGTGCGTGTCCTCCCAGCGAGCGGGACCGGTGAGCCCTACGAGCCGTATCCGGTGCAGCAGTTCCTCGGGGACACCGTGGGCCCGAAGCCGCGCCGGGGCGTGCCGGACCAGCCAGTCCGCGAGCTCGGCGCGCAGGATGTCCTCGTCCTCCCAGGCCCGCCACGGGAGTTGGTCCCCCAGCAGGTCGTACTCCCAGAGGGCGGCCGTTTCGGCGAGTTCGGCGAGGGTGGCCGCCCACCAGGCGTGCAGGAACTCCCACACCACCACGGTCTGGCGCGCGGGCCACAGCCGCCACTTGCCACGAGCGAACGAACGCCCGACCTCTCCCATGTCGAACAGGGGCTCCACGCGGCCGCTGACCAACGCCCTGGCCTCGGGGTGACTCCGGGCGGCTTCCGCCGACCGAAGATCACAACGTTACCCCTCAAGGATGCAGGGCGCCCCACGTGGCGGAGTCCACGATGCCCGTGACCGGCAGGGAGAACTGGCGCTGCAAGTGTTCGACCGACGCCTTGGTGACCTCTTCGAAGACGCCGGTCTTGGGGACGTTCACGTAGCGGTAGACGTCGTTGAGGATGCACTGGAGGTGCCGCACGGCCTCTCCCGTGCTGCCCATCTGGAGGGTCGTGTGCCCGCCCAGATACATGCACAGGCGCCATTCGGTGCCCGTCGCGCTTTCGGCGGCCTCGGGGTGGGCCCCTCCGTGAGGGTCAGTGAAACCGAGGGTGGCGGTCGACGGCGGCGCGCTCCCGGGGGCGCGGGCGGCGACGGGGCCCGCGGCGGACATCGCCAGCGCGGTGGCGGCCACGGCCACCCCGGCGGCCGTTCGGATCGTACGTCTCGTCTTCATCGGGGACTCCTCACAGCTCGGTGCATGACAGTTCGGGATGAGGCGGGAGCGCTCAGTACCAGGGGCAGCGCGGCAGCCCGGCGACCGGGTGCGACATGGTGGAGGGGATCTGGACGACCTCCGCGGGGACGTTGCCCCAGCCCTTGATGGTGGGCAGCTCGCCCACCTGGTCGCCCTGCGTGTAGTACCAGACGTTGTTGCCCTGGGTGTCCTTGGGGCCGATGGTGTAGCAGGTGAACCAGGACGGCGAGAGGCGCAGCCATCCGGTGATCGGCGCATCGAACGTGGGCCTGCCGTACACGTCCGACTCCAAGTTGTCGCAGTACAGCGCCTTGGTGAACGTGTTGCCGATGGTGTCGCGCATGACGAGGCCCTCCTGAAGGGAACAGGTGGCTCGCTCTCCGGCGCTCGCGGGGGTGGCCGCCAACGGCAGACACAGCAGGGCGCCGACGGTGGCGGCGACGGCGACGGCGGTCGCACGGGGCGAGGTGCGGGGGAGGAACGGTCTCCTTTTCACGGCGTACTCCTGATCGGTCGTCACGGGCGGAGAGAGGGGGAAGCGGAAGGTCACGCCCAGGAGCACTTGGCCAGGCCGGGGAAGGGATGCTGGGGCGCCTTGACCGCGACCGCCGGCATGTAGCCCCACGCCTTGACTTTCGGGGACGTCACGATCTGGTCGCCCTGGGTGTAGTACCAGATGTTGTTGCCCATGTAGTCGGAGCCCTCCTTCCAGCACACGAACCACCGCGGACTGAAGAGCATCTTGCCCACCACCGGGCTGGTCGAGCGCGACTGGATGCGCACCGAGCCCGGGGTGAGATCGCACCACATGTCCCCGGTGAAGTTCATCCCGGTCCAGTCCACATGCGGCTCACCGGGCCGCAGCCAGCACGCCGGATCGGCTTCGGCCGCCGCGGAGGCGGGCGCGGTGAGCGCCCCGCACATCAGCGCGGCGGCGGCCAGCGGGCCCGCGGCATCCCGCAGGCGACGCAGCCGACGCAGCCGGCTCCTGGGTCTTCCACTCATGGTGCGTACACCCCTCGTCTCGGTCGGCCATCGTCCTGGCCGACCCTCGTCTCGGCCGGCCCGGTCCGTCCCTTACTGGCGGTACGGGGCCGATGGTGGCCGCGCGTCCTGACGCGCCGCTGACGAACCGGCCCTCCCGCATCCGCCCCGCGTCCGCCCGCGTTGTGTCAGGCTCACGTCAGCCCCTTGTGTAAATCTCCGCTCCCACCGGCCCACCCAAGGGGAACCCATGCGAAGACCCGGTCACGGACGTACGCACGCCGCGCTGCTCGCCGTCGTCACCCTCCTGCTCGCGCTGACGGGCGTGCAAGGAACGGCCGGCGCGGCCCAGGCCGCGCCGGAGGACATCAACATCATCGCCACCCACAGCGGCATGTGCCTCGAAGCCGGCACCGCCACCGAGGGCGAGGTGATCACCCAACGCCGGTGCGCCGGACGCAAGAACGCGCTGTGGACGCTGAAGTCCTCGGCCCTGGGCGGTGGTTCGTACCAGATCGTCAACGTGTACAGCGGCAAGTGCGCCGCGGTCGAGAACTCCAGCACCACGGCCGGCGCCCTCGTCCGGCAGCAGACCTGCGGCAATCAGCCCGGCGCGAGCTTCACCTTCACCGAGGCCGACGGCGGGGTCTGGATCCAGCCCAAGACCGTCTCCGCGTCCCCGCTGTGCCTGGAGGTCAGCGGCTCCTCCACCGCCGACGGCGCGCAGCTGCGCCAGTGGGGCTGCGATCGCCAGCCCGGAGCCGTCTTCACGCAGGAGCGCTACCAGGGCCCCACGCTGGGCTGGGCGAAGATCCGTCCGGCGAGCGCGCCCTCCCTGTGCGTCACCGAAGGCCGCGACCGCAAGGGCCTCTACCACAGCGCCGTCGCCGTCCAGCGTTCGTGCGCCCAGGCCGTCCCGCCCCGCACCTACCTCGAAGAGGTCGGCACGGGCCGCTACCGCATCCAATGGCACCACCCCGAGTTCGGCATCGGCTGTCTGGCCGTCATGGACGGGGGCCCGGTCCCCGGCATGCTCGAACCGTGGGACGCCTGCGCCGCCGCCACGGTGTTCCTGGTCGAACCGGTCGAGACCCCGGCGCCGGGCGGATTCCGCGTCCGCGACGCGAACACGGGCCAGTGCCTGGGCATGGTGGGCGGCGGCACCGCGGAGGGCGTCGAGGTCATGCGCCAGACGTGTACGTCAGCTCTCTCCCAGGAGTTCTTCATCGACGCGGAGTGAGCGAGCGGGCCTGCGCCGTACGGCGCCCGACGACCGTGCCCAGAACCCGCCCGAGGGGAAAGCAGCCCGGCTGCCGAGAGCCGTAGCTGTTCAGCGGGTTGACGCCGAGGAGCACGAGCCGGCCCGGAGGCCCGACAGGGCCCGCCGTACGGTGCAGGCCCGGCACGCGGTGCAGGCCCGGCACGCGGTGCAGGCCCTTCGTACGGTCCAGGCCCGCCGTACGGTGCAGGGCCCGCCGTACGGTGCAGGGCCCGCCGTGCGGTGCAGGGCCCGTCGTGCGGTCCAGTCCCGCCGTACGGTGCAGGCCCGCCGTACGGTCCAGGCCGGGACGCGGGGCAGTGGGCGCCGGCTCGCCCGGGGCCGCCGCCACGCGTTTGATGATCCACCGCCGGGCCGTCACCGCACGGGGAGAAGCCGCGCGGCCCCCCGACGGCAGCGGCCAACTCGCCCTCCGTGCCGGGGACTCCAGTACGACCATCCGCCCCGCCCCGCCACGATCCGCCCGTCGCGGTGTACGAGGACCTGGGCGCCGTCCCCCGTACACCGGCGCCTTGCCGCTGCATCGCACGGTGACGCGGACCACCGAGTACCGCAGCAGCGCGGCGACGCCCGCCAGGCCGAGCGCGGCGGCGGGCACGGCCCAACCCCGCGGCGCCTCACCGCGGGCCCGCTTCCTCGACGCCGGGCCGGTCTCCGCCGCCCCCGCCGCCCGGTAGCCGGACGCCTGGAGGACGAACAGCCGCGCGTGCTCCCGTCCGGCGCCATCAGGGCATCGTGGCCGCCCCGTTCGACGATCCGCCCCGCCGCGAGCACCACGATCACGTCGGCGTCCCTGACCGAGTCGAGCCGAGCCGGTGGGAGATCGCATGCTGGTCCGGCCGCGCCCGTGAGTCCGCAGCGCCTCCTGGATCTCCGCCTCCGCCTGCGCGTCGAGCCCGGAGGCCGGTTCGTCGAGGACCATCAGATCCCGCTCGTCGCGCGGGAACGCGCGGGCCGGCGCCAGTCGTTGCCGCTTTCCTGCTGGTCCGGATGTTCGTGTCGCGCACGCCTCTCCGAGGAAAGGGACAGGGGCCTGACAGCGGCGGCCCGTGGGGCCTGCCGCTGCGTCAGCGACCGTCACCCGCTCCGTTCACGCCGTCTGTTCGGGGGCGATCTCCGCGATCAGACCCTCCACGAGGGTCCTGATCTCGTCGCGGATGGGGCGGACGGCCGAGACGCCCTGGCCCGCCGGGTCTTCGAGCCGCCAGTCGAGGTAGCGCTTGCCCGGGAAGACCGGACAGGCGTCGCCGCAGCCCATCGTGATGCAGACGTCCGACTCCCTGACCGCGTCGACGGTCAGCATCTTCGGGGTCTCGGCCGAGATGTCGATGCCCACCTCGCGCATGGCCTCGACCGCGGCGGGGTTCACCTCCGCGCCCGGGTCCGATCCCGCCGAGCGGACCTCCACGCGGTCACCGGCCAGGTGGGTCAGCCAGGCGGCGGCCATCTGGGAGCGGCCGGCGTTGTGGACGCAGACGAACAGGACGGAAGGCTTCTCGGGCATCTGAGGTCTCTCTCGCTTGTCGCGCACGGGCGCACCACGTTGTCGCGCACGGTCGCATCACTGGACGCTGATGTGAAAGTATCAGCCCATGATGACATCAGTCGGCACTGAACTGATCCGGGTCATCGCCGACCCGCTGAGGCTTCGGATCGTGACCCTGCTCGCCCGCGAGACGCTGTGCACCACGCACCTCGTGGCGGAGACCGGCGCCCGGCAGACGAACCTCTCCAACCATCTGCGCGTCCTCCGCGAGGCCGGCGTGGTGGAGACGGAGCCGTGCGGCCGCTTCACCTACTACAAGCTGAGGCCCGAGGTCATCGAGGCACTCGCGGCGACCTTCGGCGACCTCGCCGAGACCGCGCGCACCACCATCGAGACGAACCGAAAGCGATCCTGCTGATGACCGCGACCGACCGCGGTGCCACCGGCGCCACCAGTACCACGGGTGCCACCGCCAGTACCACCGACCCTACCGGCACCACCTCGCCGCCCCAGGCCGGCAAGGACGCCTCGATCGTCGCCAAGCTGTCGACGCTGGACCGCTACCTCGCGGTGTGGATCCTGCTCGCGATGGCCGTCGGGATCGGCCTCGGTCGCCTCGTCCCCGGCCTCGACGGCACTCTCGCCGAGGTCGAGATCGGCGGTATCTCCCTGCCGATCGCCGTCGGCCTGCTGGTCATGATGTACCCGGTCCTCGCCAAGGTCCGCTACGACCGGCTCGACGCCGTCACCGGCGACCGCAGGCTCATGGTGTCGTCGCTGGTCATCAACTGGATCATCGGCCCGGCCGTGATGTTCGCGCTGGCCTGGATCTTCCTGCCGGACCTGCCCGAGTACCGCACCGGGCTCATCGTCGTCGGCCTCGCCCGCTGTATCGCCATGGTCATCATCTGGAACGACCTGGCCTGCGGCGACCGGGAGGCCGCCGCCGTCCTGGTCGCCCTGAACTCCGTCTTCCAGGTGATCGCCTTCGGCCTCCTGGGCTGGCTCTACCTCGATCTGCTGCCGAAGTGGCTCGGCCTCGGCGACGGTGAGCACCTCGACATCTCCATGTGGAAGATCGCCCTGAACGTCGTCATCTTCCTCGGCGTCCCGCTCGTCGCCGGATTCCTCACCCGCCGCGTCGGCGAGAAGAGGCTGGGCCGCGGGAAGTACGAGTCCGGCTTCCTGCCCAGGATCGGCCCGTGGGCCCTCTACGGTCTGCTCTTCACGATCGTCGTCCTCTTCGCCCTCCAGGGAAAGACGATCACCTCGCAGCCACTGGACGTGGCCCGCATCGCGCTGCCGCTCCTGGTCTACTTCGCCGTCATGTTCTTCGGCACCTTCCTGCTCGGCAAGGGGCTCGGCCTCGCCTACGACCGCACCGCGACGCTGGCGTTCACCGCGGCGGGCAACAACTTCGAGCTGGCCATCGCCGTCGCCATCGCCACCTTCGGCGTGACGTCCGGCCAGGCCCTGTCCGGCGTCGTCGGACCGCTCATCGAGGTCCCGGTCCTCATCGGGCTCGTGTACGTGTCGCTGGCCTGGCGCAAGAAGTTCCCGGCTGTCAGGCGGTGACGCGGCCCAGCATGTGCCCCATCGCCGCGAGCACGGACGGCTCGACGCGGTAGTACACCCAGGTCCCGCGCCGCTCGGAGGTGAGCAGACCGGCTTCCTTCAGCTTCTTCAGGTGATGGGACACGGTCGGCTGGGAGACCCCGACATCGGAGATGTCGCACACGCAGGCCTCCCCGCCCTCGTGCGAGGCGACCAGCGAGAACAGCCGTAGCCGGACCGGGTCGCCGAGCGCCTTGAACATCGCGGCCGTCCGCACCGCCTCCTCGGCGGTGAGCGGGCGCTCCGTCAGGGGCGGGCAGCAGGGCTCGACGCCCGGTTCCAGCAGCGGCAACGCCTTGGCATTCGACATGCGTCTATGTTGACACACGTCAAATCAGAGAGGATCGCCGAGTGTCGGCGGAACCGTTGAATAGATGCATGTCTATGTTGACGAATGTCGAAACAGGCGTCATGCTGGCCGCACGCCTAATGCATCGATAGACGTCGATACAGAAAATGGGGAGTCACCGTGACCGCGCAGATCGACCACGTGTCCACCGCCGCCCTGCCCACCGTGGTGATCGGGGCGGGCCCCGTCGGCCTCGCCGCGGCCGCCCACCTCGTCGAGCGGGGCATCGAACCCCTGGTCCTGGAGGCCGGTGCCGCCGCCGGCAACGCCGTGCGGGAGTGGTCGCACGTACGCCTCTTCTCCACCTGGTCGGAGCTCGTCGACCCCGCCGCAGAGAAGCTCCTGGCCCCCACCGGCTGGGCGAAGCCGGACGGGGCGGCCTGTCCGACCGGCGGTGACTGGGCGGAGAAGTATCTGCAGCCGCTGGCCGACGCCCTGGGCGAGAGGGTCCGCTACGGCACGACGGTGACCGGCGTCTCCCGTCAGGGCCGCGACCGCGTCGTCGACGCCGACCGCGAGCGCAGGCCCTTCACCGTCCATGTCCGGAACGCCGACGGCAGCGAGCGGCGCGTCATCGCCCGCGCGGTCGTCGACGCCTCCGGTACCTGGGCCACCCCGAGCCCGATCGGCGGCGACGGCCTGCCCGCCCTCGGCGAGCGGGCCTTGCGGGAGCGCGTCTCCTATCGTGTGCCCGACCTCAAGGACCCGGCGGTACGGGCCCGTTACGCGGGTAAGCGCACCGCGGTGATCGGCTCCGGAGCCTCCGCGTTCACCGCGCTCGCGTACCTGGCCGACCTCGCCAAGGAGGTGCCCGGCACCCACGCGGTATGGGTGCTGCGGCGCGGCATCAGCGGCGCGACCTTCGGCGGCGGCGACGCCGATCAGCTCCCGGCCCGCGGCGCCCTGGGCCTCGCGGCGAAGGCCGCCGTGGACGACGGCCACGCCGACGCCGTCACCGGCTTCCGCACCGACGCCGTCGAGAAGAACGGCGATCAGCTGATCCTGGTCGCCGAGGACGGCCGTCACCTCGACCCGGTCGACGAGGTCGTCGTCCTGACCGGCTTCCGCCCCGACCTGTCCTTCCTCGGCGAGCTGCGCCTCGGCCTCGACGAGCGTCTCCAGGCGCCGGTCGAACTGGCCCCCCTGATCGACCCCAACGTCCACTCCTGCGGGACCGTCTACCCACACGGGGTGGGCGAGCTCTCGCACCCGGAGCGGGACGTCTACCTGGTCGGCATGAAGAGCTACGGACGCGCCCCGACCTTCCTCGCCATGACCGGCTACGAGCAGGTCCGCTCCATCGCGGCCGCCCTCGCCGGTGACCGGGAGGCCGCCGAGCGCGTGGAGCTGACCCTCCCTGAGACGGGCGTCTGCGGCGGCGCCGGGCTCTTCGACGAACCGGCCGACGCCGACGAGTCCGGCGGCGGCTGCTGCGGGGCGCCGTCCACCCTCCGGATCGGTACGAGCGCGGTGGCGACCTCGGGCGGCTGCTGACAACGCGATACGCAGGGCTGTCGCAGAGCTGTCACGGGGCTGCCGCGCGGCTCGTGCCTCCGTAGGGCCCGCTTCGCCCGAACGGCCGCGAGCGTTCGCGCGAACGCGTCGTCGGTTATCTGCTGGAGGCGATCGCAGTTCCTACGACCCAGGAGATCAATCCATGCGTGTCCGCACTCTCAGCGTCGCCGTCCTGCTCGCTGCCAGCACCGTTGTCGGCGGTGCGAGCCAGGCCCTTGCCGACGACGACCCCTCCGGGCCGGGCAAGGTCTACGACAGCCAGGACATCCTGTCCGACAACGACCTCAACGTCTGCGGTAACACCATCGACATCATCGCGCTCCTCAACCCCGCCTCCGGCAACAAGTGCAAGAGCAACTGACGACGGCGTTGAGAGAGGCGGCCCGGCCGGGGGAAACCCCGGCCGGGCCGCCTCGTCTCGGCGTACGCGGCGCGCGTGCCGCCGCGAGGTGAAGGCCCTGCGGTGCCGCGCACCCGGCGACGCCGCCCACGGACCCCCAATGAAATTTTGCAAAACTTCTTTTGGATGCCCGGGTCTCGCCGTACGCTCACGCCATGACGAGCGAAGACAAGCGGCGCGTCCTCGACCCCGAGAGCGACGCGGCGGCCCTGAAGGCCCTCACACATCCCCTGCGTATCCGGCTGCTCGGTCTGCTGCGGATGAAGGGCCCCGCCACCGCGACCGAACTGGCGGCGGCGACGGGGGAGTCGTCCGCGTCCACCAGTTACCACCTGCGGGTCCTGGCGAAGTACGCGTTCGTCGCCGAGGCCGACCGGCGTGACAGCAGGGAGCGTCGCTGGCGGGCCGTGCACGAGGTGACCTCGTGGAGCAATGAGGCGATGGAGGCGTCGCCCGGCAGCCGCGGCTTCGTCGGCACGATGCGCAGGCGTCAGATCCAGCATCTGGGGGAGACGCTGGTGCGGCACGAGGAAGATCTGGCGGCGGGTCGGCTCGGGCCGCAGTGGCTGGAGCCGTCCGGGATCAGTGACATGCTGCCCCGTCTGACCCCGGAGTCGCTCGGAGAGCTGTGGCGGGCGTTCGAGGAGAAGCTGACGGAGCTGACCGCTCGCGACGCGGCGGACCCGCGCGCCGCCCAGACGGTCGTCTTCGCGGCCGGCCTGCCTCTGGCACGCCGCGCGGACGAGGAGCCGGAGGAGTCTGAGGGCTCTGAGGAGTCGGAGGGCTCCGCGGGCTCCGCGGGCTCCGCGGGCTCTGCGGGCTCTGCGGGCTCCGCGGGCTCCGCGGGTGGCGCGCCGTGAGCGAGCCCCTCGGCATAGCGGCCGCGCGCCGTCGCTACGTCACTGTCTGCGCGCTCTTCTGGTTGCCGCTCGGGCTGGCCATCGCCCCGCAAGTGCTGCTCTTCACCGAGCGCGGCATGACTCTCGCCGCCATCGCGGGCTTCTTCGCCGCGCACTCGCTGACGGCCGCCGTGCTCGAACTGCCCACGGGAGGCCTCTCCGACGTCCTGGGCCGCCGCGCCGTCCTCGTCGCCGCCGGCCTCCTGGACCTGGCCGCGTTCACCCTGGTGAGCCTCGGCACCACCGCCTGGGTGCTGATGCTCGGCATGGCGGTGAAGGGCGCGGGACGCGCCCTGTCCAGCGGGCCGGCCGAGGCCTGGTACGTCGACACCGTCCAGGCCACCGCCGGCCCGGACGCCGAACTGCGGACCGGCCTGGCCCGCGGCAGCGCGGCCACCGCGGCGGCGCTGGCGGCCGGCACCCTGGCCGGCGGCGTTCTGCCCTGGCTGCTGGGGCTCGGCCCCGATCCCGGCGCGTGGTTGAGCCGGGCCACCTCCGGCCTGGTGCTCCCGCTCTCCGTCCCGGTGCTGGTGGCCGCCGCCTTGGACGTCGTCTTCGTGCTGTACGTCCTGACCGCTCTGCCCGAGCCGCCGCGGGCGCCGACGAGCGTGTGCGGCGTTCTGCGCGGCATCCCCGCCACCGTCATATCCGGACTGCGCCTGGGCGGACGTGACGTACTCGTACGCCGGGTGCTGCTCAGCGCGGCAGCGGCGGGTGGTGCGCTGGTGACGGTGGAACTGCTCACCCCCGGCCGGGTCGCGGCCCTGACCGGTGAACCCGAGACGGGCGCGGTGTTCTTCGCCGGGCTGGCCTGCGCGGGCTTCGTCTGCTCGGCCCTCGGCAGCCATCTCGCACCGCTCACCGCCCGACTGGCGGCCGACGGGGAGCGCGCGGTCCTGGTCGCCCTCGGCGTCGGCGCGAGCGGACTGCTGCTGATCGCGGCCACGGCGGCCTCCACGGGGCCGGTGTCCATGGCTCTGGGAGTCACCGGTTTCGCCCTGGTCTACCTGGGCCTCGGCGCGGCAGGACCGAACGAGAACGACCTGCTGCACCGGCGCGTGTCCCCGACGGGGCGCGCCACCGCCCTGTCGGTCCAGTCCCTCGCGCTGCAACTGTTCGGCGCCTTGGCAGGCTTGGCCATCGGAACCCTCCCTCCCGGACCGTTGCCCTGGCTGGTCGGAGGCGCCGCACTGACTGCCGGGGCCCTGCTGTGGACCCGCCGCGCGCCCGCGCCACTGGGAGCCCTGAGCGCCTGTTCTTCGAAGCCCTGACAGGTCTGGGCCCCGCCCCTGCGTCGAAGATCACCGGGTGCAGAATGACCCGTATGCCTATATCGAACATGCCGAAGGCGGCCACGATCGATGATGCTCCGCTGGTGGGCCGGACCCTGGCCCGCGCCTTCGGCGACGACCCGATGATGTGCTGGTTCTTCCCCGACGGCGCCTCGCGCGAGGCGTCGTTGGGCCGCTACTTCACCACGATCTTCACCCGGCAGTATGTCCACCACGGAGTGTGTGAACGCACGGAGTCGGCGGCCGCGTTCTGGGTGCCGCCGCAGGCGCAGTCGAAGGCCGTACCCGACGCGGAGACCGTCCAGGAGCTTCGGGACATCCTCGGCGACCGGGCGGAACTCTTCGGGGGCGCCGTCGAGATGGCCGCCGAGCACACGCCCCAGGAACCGCACTGGTCCCTGTCGCTCATCGGCGCCGACCCGGCCGCCCAGGGCCAGGGGCAGGGGGCCGCCCTGCTGCGCTCGGGGCTGGCCCAGGCCGACGCGGCGGGTGAGCCCGTCCGCCTGGAGTCCTCCAAGCCGTCCAACATCCCCGTCTACGAGCACTTCGGCTTCACCGTGCGCGAAGAGCTGCGGCTGCCGGGGGAGGGGCCGACGCTCTGGTCGATGTGGCGCGAGCCGCGCCGCCCGACCGACGCCTAGGAGCCCCCCGAGCCGTTAGGCGAACGGTCCGGCCGGGCCGAAGGCCAGTGCGGCGAAGCGTTCGCCGATGAGGCGGTGCGTGGCGGCGTCCGGATGGAGCTGGTCGGGCAGCGGCAGCTCGGCGAAGTCCGCCTGGCCGTAGAGGTCGCGGCCGTCGAGGTGGTGGAGGTTCGGGTCGTCGGCCGCACGCTGCTTCACGATGCGGGCCAGCTCGTCCCGGATCACGTTCAGCGTCAGCTTCCCGGCGGCCCGTTCCGCGGGGTCGCCCATGGCCTTGAACTGGAGCCTTCCCTCGCCGAGGCCGCTGAAGTCCGGGGCGCCGGGGCCGGGCGTGTCCTCGTGGATCGGGCACAGGATGGGCGAGACGACCAGCAGTGGGGCGCTCGGGTGCCCCTCGCGGATCGTGTCGAGGAAGCCGTGCACCGCGGGCCCGAAGGCGCGCAGACGCATCAGGTCCAGGTTGACGAGGTTGATGCCGATCTTGACGCTGATCAGGTCCGCGGGGGTGTCGCGCAGGGCACGCGCGGTGAACGGGTCGAGCAGGGCGCTGCCGCCCAGGCCGAGGTTGATCAGCTCCACGCCGCCGAGGGACGCGGCCAGCGCGGGCCAGGTCGTGGTGGGGCTCGCCGCGTCGGAGCCGTGGCTGATGGAGCTGCCGTGGTGCAGCCACACCTTGCGGCCGTGATCCGGGGCCGGCTCGACGGGGGCGTCGGTGCGCAGGGCCACCAGCTGGGTGACCTCGTTGTGCGGCAGCCAGATCTCCACGTCCTTGACGCGGTCGGGCAGGCCGGGGAAGCGGACGGTGCCGACCGGCCCGGGCACGGTCTCCGCCGAACCGGTGGTCATGTCCACCATCAGGACGTTGCCACCGGTCACGCCGGCCTGCCCCGCGAGGGTGCCGTCGACGAGCAGGTCGTACACGCCGTCCGGGCGGGGCGGCGCTCCCCGGTAGGCCGTCTTGGTGCGGAGCGTGTCCAGCTCCACGACGGTGGCGCGCGTGCGGAAGACCAGCCGTACGCCGGAGGGCTGGGCCTCCGCCATGGCCAACTGCCCGTCGGCGCACTGGGCGCGGGCGCGCGGGGGCAGCCGGTGCGGCAGCACCCCGTGCTCGGTACGCTCCAGGTCGAGCGCGCCGCGCAGCAGGTCCTCGGCGAGAGGCAGGGTGATCGGCGTGGTGATCCAGTCCGTTCCCCGGGGAGTGACGGAGGGGCCGGGGGCGGGGTCGTGCGGAGAGTTCATGACATCAGCCTGTCAAGGGCGTACCTGAACCGCACATGATTTTCCGCAGCCGCAGCCGCAGCCGCAGCCGCAGCCGCAGCCGCAGCCGCAGCCGCAGCCCCTACAGGCGGTTCCTCCAGCCGGTGGACCCCGCCCTACAGCTGGATCCACTCCCTCTCCGTGGTCACCCGCTCCAGCACCTCCGCGACCGGCTCGACCCCGAGCCCCGCCCCCGTGGGCACGTCGAGGTGGCCCGCGTTGAGTTCGAAGGGCTCCGTGATGTCCGTGGCGAAATAGCGGCGTGAGGCGGAGGTGTCACCCGGCAGGGTGAAGCCGGGGAGTGCGGCCAGCGCGACGTTGGCGGCGCGGCCGAGGCCGGTCTCCAGCATGCCACCGCACCACACGGGGACGCCGTGGGCCACGCACAGATCATGGATGGCCTTGGCCTCCAGGTAGCCGCCGACCCGGCCCGGCTTGATGTTGATGACGGACGCGGCGCCCAGCGTGATCGCCGCGGCGGCGTCCTCGGCGGACTCGATCGACTCGTCCAGGCAGACCGGCGTACGCAGCAGCTTCGCGAGCGCCGCATGCTGCACCAGGTCGTCGTCGGCCAGCGGCTGCTCGATGAGCAGGAGGTCGAACGCGTCCAGCTTGGCCAGCTGCCGGGCGTCCGCCGGCGTGTAGGCCGCGTTGGCGTCCACCTGGAGCAGCAGTTCGTCGCCGAACCGCTCCCGCACCGCGCGGACCGGTGCCACGTCCCACCCGGGCTCGATCTTCAGCTTGACGCGTACGTACCCCTCGTCGAGGAAGCTTCCTACGGCGTCGAGCAGTTCGGGGACCGAGTCCATGATGCCCACCGACACCCCGCACGGCACACGCTCGCGCCCGGCGCCGAGGAAAGCCCCGAAGGACTGGTCGGCCGCCCGCAGCTGGGCGTCGAGCACGGCCGTCTCCAGGGCCGCCTTGGCCATCTTGTGGCCCTTGAAGGGTTTCATGGCCCGCTTCACCGAGTGGGCGTCCGCCACGGCGGGCAGCGCCGGGACGAGGAAGCGGCGCAGCACGTCGGCGGCCCCGTCGACGTACTCGGAGCAGTAGCGCGGTTCGGACATCGCCACGCACTCGCCCCACCCCTCGCCGTCGGGCGTGACCACCCGTACGAGCAGGACGTCGCGGGCGGTCTCGACGCCGAAGGAGGTGCGGAACGGCGACCGCAGCGGCATCACGATCCGGCGCAGTTCGATTCCGGTGAGCTTCATGTGGCCTGCCTCCTGGGGTGGTCGCGCGTGACGACGTACGAAGTCCGGTCGTGGAAGCCCGTGACGCGGGCCCCTTCGGCCAACAGGCCGCCCAGCACCTCCCGCATCGCCAGGCGCCACGCCTTGGCCGCGCCCGGATCGGTGCGCCGCAACGCCTCGATGTCGGGCGGGACGTCGAGCAGGAGAGTGGTGGTGGAGGAGTCGAGAGGTTCCACGACCGGCAGGCCTTCGCGCAGCGACAGGGCGGTCACGGCATCCGCGGGGACGGGAGCGGGGCCGGGGCCGGACGCGGGCACCGGGGTGGACAGCTCCCAGGCGACCAGCGCCCGGTCCGTGTCGTCACCGCCGTTGATCGCGTCGTCCAGTGACCCGTAGAAGTTGGCGAGGTACTCCACCGGCCGCGCGCCGAGCTTGGCCAGATTGAAGTGTGCGTTGCGCCGTACCAGCGGATCGTACGTCCAGGTGATCCGGGAGAGCCCGCGGGCCAGCGCCCATTCGCGCTGGTGCCACTTGAGGGCCGGGCCCGCCGCGTGCCCGGGGAGGGCGCCCGTCACATGGGAGTGCAGTGCCTGACCGACGGGCGCCGCGAAGAAGGCTACGGACGCGCCGACCAGACAGCCGTCCGCGAAGGCGCCCGCGACATAGTTCCCGGCGTGGGAGAGAGCCCGCATCTGCTCGGTCCCCATCGGCGAGGCCCCGGGCGCGGAGCCCCAGATCTCCTCGAACAGCGCGTTGGCGGCGGCCAGTTCACGTAGCTCATGGAGTTCGCGGACGTCGAGGTCGCTCAACGGGCGGCCTCCTCGACGAGTCCGGCGAGAAGCCGGGCCCGGGGGACCATCTCCGCGACGATCACATGCTCGTGGTCGGCGTGGGCCCCGCCGCCCACGGCACCCAGACCGTCCAGCGTCGGGCAGCCGAGCCCGGCGGTGAAGTTCCCGTCGGACGCTCCGCCCACCGCCGCCGAGCGCAGCGGGCCAAGACCCAACCGCTGAGCGACCGCCCGCGCCCGCTCGAACAGGTCGGCGGAGGAAGTCGGCTCCATCGGGGGCCTGTTGGGGCCGCCCCGCACCTCAAGGCGCGCCCCCGGCACGGTCACGCTCAACGCCCGCATCGCGGCGTCCACCCGTTCCTGCGCCGCGAGCGTGGGGACACGTACGTCGACACAGACCGTCGCCTCGGCGGGCACCGTGTTGGTCGCCGAGCCGGCCCAGGTCATGGTCGGCGTCACGGTGGTCCGCCACCCTTCCGCGGAGGGGGCGTCGACGTCGGCCTTCTCCACGAGCCCTGCCAGCGCGAGGATGAGATGCGCGGCCTCGATCGCGGCGTTGATCCCCTTCTCCGGCTCCAGGCCGGAGTGGGCCGCCTTGCCGTGCACCACCAACTCGTAGTCGGAGGTGCCCTTGCGCGCGGTCTTCACCGCGCCACCGTCGGCAGCCGCCTCCAGCACGAACGTCGCCGCACACTGCCGGGCCGTCTCCTCGATGAGCTTCCGTGACGTGTCCGAGCCGACCTCCTCGTCCCCGGTCACCAGGACGCACACGCCGTCCAGGGAGGGCAGCGAGGCCAGGGCGTGGAACATCTGCACGAGGCCGGCCTTCATGTCGAAGATGCCGGGCCCGCGCGCGACGCCGTCCCGCACCGACCAGGGGTGACTCGCCAGCGAACCCATCGGCCACACGGTGTCGTGGTGACCGAGGAGCAGCACCCGGGGCGTGCCGAACACCCATCGCAGGTGCGTCACCCCCTTGACGACGATGCGTTCGGGCGCGGCGCCGAGGTGCCGGGTCCCCTGCGCGGCCACGACGTCCGCGCTGCGCGCCACCGCCTCCAGGTCCGAGGAGAAGGATTCGCACACCACCAGTTCCTGGAGATCAGCGACCATCGCGGCGAGCCGCTCCGCGGACTCCTCCGGCGCCGCCCCGGTGTCACCCGCGCCGCTGTGTCGATCTTCGGTCACCCTCGACTCCTCCTCTTCCTCCTTGAGCATTCCTACTTGAGCATTCCTGCTTGAAAGCATTCCTGCGATGCTAAAGGAGGCCCGGGGGCGTCGACGGTTCGCGTCCACGGCTCAAGGGCGCCAGTACAGCGCCGGATCGGGGTGGTCGACGAAGCCCAGGGCGCGGTAGAGCGGCTCGCCCTCGGGCGAGGCGTACAGGTCCACGCGGGAGGCCTCCCGCTCGCGGAACCAGTCGAGCAGGGCCCGCATGATCGCGCGACTGTGGCCGCGCCGTCGGTACGCCGGGTCGGTGACCACCCCGATCACGTGACCCACCCGGCCGTTGACATTGTGCGGCCCGGGAAACCACTGGTCGACCGTGCCGATGCCGCACGCGGCCAGGCCGTCGTCACCGTCCACGACGAGGATCCGCGCGCTCCGGGCGGTCAGCTGTTCCTTGAGGACCGTGACGAGGTGGTGGCGCCAGTCGCCGCCCGCTGACGCCGGGTTGAAGTAGTCGCCGCCGAGGTCGTCGAAGAGCAGCGCACGGAGGCGTACGAGCTCCGGCAGATCGCCCTCCACGGCCTGCCGTACGGCACGGTCATGGGTGGTGGGGTCACGGGTGGTGGGGTCTCCGGGGTGCGGCGTGGCGAGCTGTCCGTCGGGGTGTGTCATGTGATCACCTTGATGTAATGGTCTTATGCATCTCAACCCTTACGGCACGGATGCCGTGAACCTGGCGGCGGACCTGGCCAACCGATTCCCCGCCGACCCCGGGGAGTTGGCGGACCGCTGCCGCGCCGCCGGTCTGACCCTGGAACGCCCGGCCGCACCGGAGGACTTGGCCGCTGTCCGGGCGGCCCTGGACGCGTGGGAGAAGGTCGTCGACGCCGCCGACGAGTGCGAGCGCGCCGAGTCGGTCAACCGGATGCTGGCCGCCTCCGCCGGCCACCCCCGCCTGACCGACCACGCGGGCGACGGCTGGCACCTGCACTACCGCGGCGACCAACTGCCGCTCGGCACCCTGCTGTTCTCGCTCATCGCGGTCGGCACCGCGCTGCACCTGGTGGGACGCGGCATGCACCGGTTGCGGCGCTGCGCGGTCGCCGAGTGCGCCACGATCTTCGCGGACACCTCCCGCACCGGACGGCAGCGCTACTGCTCCCACCCGTGTGCCAACCGCGACGCGGTACGCCGTCATCGCGCACGGGCCAGGCGGTGACGCGGTAACGGGCCCCGGTGTGCTGCGCGAAGGGTTGACCGCGCGTTTGAAGCCGCTTACGGTCCCGTTCGCAAGTTCTTGCAGATTCAATCTGCAAGATTCTGCAAGCGATCCCCCACTGGAGGCCCCATGAACGGCCCAGCGCCCACGCACATAGCCAGAAGGCCCGTCGCCGTCACGCTCGCCCTCGCGGCCGGAGTCCTCGGGAGCCTCTTCGCGCCGACGCCCGAGGCCGAGGCGGCCCCGCCCGGCGGCAAGGACGTCACCGCCGTCCTCTTCGAGTGGCGCTTCGACTCGGTCGCCAAGGCGTGCAAGGACCGGCTCGGCCCCGCGGGCTACGGCTTCGTCCAGGTCTCACCGCCCCAGGAGCACATCCAGGGCGGTCAGTGGTGGACCTCGTACCAGCCGGTCAGCTACAAGATCGCCGGTCGCCTCGGTGACCGGGCGGCCTTCAAGAACATGGTCGACACCTGCCACGGCGCGGGCGTCAAGGTCGTCGCGGACGCCGTGATCAACCACATGGCGGCCGCGTCGGGGACCGGCACGGGCGGCTCGGCGTACACGAAGTACGACTACCCCGGCATCTGGTCCGGCGCCGACATGGACGACTGCCGGTCGCAGATCAACAACTACGGCGACCGCGGGAACGTACAGAACTGCGAACTCCTGGGCCTCGCCGACCTGGACACCGGCGAGGGCTATGTACGCGGCCGGATCGCCGCCTACCTCAACGACCTGCTCTCGCTCGGCGTCGACGGGTTCAGGATCGACGCGGCCAAGCACATGCCGGCCGGCGACCTGGCCGACATCAAGTCACGGCTGAGCGACCCCGGCGTGTACTGGAAGCAGGAGGCCATCCACGGTGCGGGCGAGGCGGTCTCGCCGAGCGAGTACCTCGGCAACGGAGACGTCCAGGAGTTCCGGTACGCCCGCGACCTCAAGCGCGTCTTCACCAACGAGAAGCTGGCCTACCTGAAGAACTACGGCGAGGGCTGGGGCTACATGGCCTCCGGGAAGTCCGCCGTCTTCGTCGACAACCACGACACCGAGCGCGGCGGCGACACCCTCAGCTACAAGGACGGCGCCAACTACACCCTGGCCAACGTCTTCATGCTCGCCTGGCCGTACGGGGCGCCCGACGTCCACTCCGGATACGAGTTCTCCGACCGCGACGCCGGGCCTCCCAACGGCGGCGCGGTGAAGGCCTGTTACTCCGACGGCTGGAAGTGCCAGCACGCGTGGCGCGAGATCTCGGGCATGGTGGCCTTCCGCAACGCCGCGCGCGGCCAGGCCGTCACGCACTGGTGGGACAACGGCGGCGACCAGATCGCCTTCGGCCGCGGCGACAAGGCGTACGTCGCGATCAACCACGAGGGCTCCTCGCTGAACCGCACCTTCCAGACCTCGCTGCCCGCCGGGGCCTACTGCGACGTCCAGTCCGGCAAGCGCGTCGCGGTCGACTCCTCCGGGCGGTTCACCGCCACGCTCGGCGCCAACACGGCGGTCGCGCTTCACGTGGGGGCGAGGACGTGCGGCTCCTGACCGGTATGCCTTCGCGCGAGGTCGGCCCGCTGGTCCCCTAGGCTCACCGTATGGGAAAGACAGAGGCCCAGGGAAAGGCAGAGGCAGGGTCGCTGGACCTCAACCAGCTCCGCACCTTCCTCGCCGTCTACCGCTCCGGGTCCTTCACCGCGGCCGCCCGCCTCCTCGGGCTCTCGCAGTCCACGGTCACCGCGCAGATCCGCTCCCTGGAGCGGCAGTTCGACCGGGAGCTGTTCGAGCGGCTGCCGCGCGGCGCCGCCCCCGCGCCGTTCGCGGAGGAACTGGCGTCCCGGATCGTCGAGCCCCTGGACGCCCTGGCCGAGGTCGCGGGCCACGGCGGCGACGGCTCGGCGGACCCCGTCCATCTGGCGGGACCTGCCGAATTCCTCTCGCACTGCGTGCTGCCCGGCCTCGCGTCCCTGGTGGAGAAGGGTGTCCGGCTGCGGATCACGACGGGCCTCACGGACGACCTCCTGGAGGAGTTGCGCGCGGGCCGGCATGACCTGGTGGTCGCCACGGCCCGGCCCCGGGGCCGGGCCGTGGCCTCCGTGCCCCTCGCCGACGAGGAGTTCGTGCTGGTCGCCGCGGGCGCCTGGGCCCAGCGCGTCGGCGGCCCGGAGCGGATCACCGCCCTGGGTCCCGCCGCACTGCGCGGCGTCCCCCTGGTGGCGTACGCCGAGGACATGCCCATCGTCCGCCGCTACTGGCGCCACGTCTTCGGCAAGCGCCTGGTGTGCGAGCCCGCCGTCACCATGCCCGACCTGCGCGCGGTCAAGGCGGCGGTGGTGGGCGGCACCGGATTCACCGTGCTGCCCCGCTACCTGTGCCTCGACGAGCTGGCCTCAGGGGCGCTGATCCTGCTGAACGACCCGGAGGACCCGCCGATCAACACCGGCTACCTCGTGCAGCGCCCGGGCTCCTCGGACAACCCGCACGTCGCCCTGGTCCGAAACCACCTGCTGGAGTCCGCGCGCGACTACTAGCCGACTAGTCGACACCGGGACCGACACCGGAACCGGAACCGGTTTCGGGTGCGCGGTCCGTGAGCAGCAGCCCGTTCTCCCAGATCTTGTTGAGCGTCGTCACGAGCCGCTCGTACGGGATGCGCTGCCCCAGCACGAACACCATGTAGGCCATGCGGCTCACCATCACGGACAGGGCGTGCGCGGTGACCAGCGGATCGAGGCTCGTGTCGGCCTCGCCGTTCTCCTGGAGCGTGCGGATCAGCTTGGCGTTGCGCCGCGCGAAGGCGTTGCCGCGCTCGACGCGCAGCGCCATGAACTGCTCGTCGACCTGGGCGACCTGCTCGAACAGCGCCATCAGGCGCGCGTTCTTCTTGTACGCCCGCAGGTACTCGCGGTTCGAGGCGTCGATGAGCTGACGGGTGTCGGTGATGCCGGTGCGCTCGCGCAGATGCGGGTGGAGCATCTCCTCCTGCACCTGCTCGACAAGCGCCTGGAAGATCTCTTCCTTGCTGTTGAAGTACGTGTAGAACGACCCGGAGGCGACCTGCGCCGCCTTGGAGATGTCGGTGATCCGGGCGTCCAGGTAGCCGTCGCGTTCGAAGACCTCGCGGGCGGCGGCGATCAGCGTGTTGCGGGTCCGGACGCCGCGCGCGCTGCGTGGGGTGATCGGTTGCTTCTGGCCGCCGTCTGCGGCCGGGGCCTGGGCAGCCACTGCGGTCCATTCACTGTCGTTCGAGCCTTTACCTCACCGGTGGCAGCGGATGCTATCAGCCGACCGCGTCGAGGAACTTGAGAAGAACGGCGTTCACCTCATCGGCCCGCTGCTGCTGGATCCAGTGGCCCGCGCCGTCGAGCACGACGCGCCCCCGCGGATCGGTCAGCACCCGGTCGAGGCGGTCCGCCGGCATGAAGCGGGCGACGGGGTCCTTGGAGCCGGTGACGAACAGCGACGGCTGCGCGATGACACGGCCGTCGAGGTGCTCGGTGAGCGCCCAGTCGCGGTCCAGGTTGCGGTAGTAGTTGAGGCCGCCGGTGAATCCGGTCTCCTCGAACGTGTCGACGTAGTACGAGAGTTCCTCCTCGCTCAGCCACGGCGGGGGCGGCAACTTCTCGTCGGGGCGGGCGGCCCACTCGGCGGACCAGATCTCCTTCGCGACGAGGGTCCTGCGGACGTTGCGGCTCAACGCCCGGTCCGCGACGCCCGGCTCCTGGAACCACGCCATGTAGAAGTCGTCCCCAAGGCGGGAGCGCAGGATCGGCAGGGGCGGCGCGGGGGCGCGCGGCGTCACGGGCACGCTCATCCCGGCCACCGCCCGCACCCGCTCCGGGCGGTCCAGGGCCATGTGCCACACCACGGACGCGCCCCAGTCGTGCCCCACGAAGACGGCGTCGTCCGCGCCGACGTCGTCGAGCACCCCGGCCAGGTCGGAGCAGAGCGTCAGGACGTCGTACGCGTCGACGTCTTCGGGGCGCGAACTGCCTCCGTAGCCGCGCATGTCCGGCACCAGGACCCGGTGGCCGGCCGCCGCCAGCGCGAAGACCTGGTGCCGCCAGGAGAACGCCAGCTCAGGGAAGCCGTGACACAGCACCACCGGCGGCCTGCCCGGCCGCCCGTCGCCGTGGTCGAAGACGCGGAGCGTGATGCCGCCCGTCTCCACCCGGCGCGTCGCGACGCGCTCCCACGCGCTGACCGGCGTATGTGTCGTCATGGGCAGTATTGAACTTGACGTTGGGTTCAAATGTACAGGGGCCCCGACGACGAGGAGCGGTCACTTGGCGGGGGTGTGGGGCGCTTGTGCGCGGCGCACGCACGGCGGGCCCGGCGGAACGAATCCGCCGGGCCCGCCGCTCAGGTGCGTACCGCACCGGTGAACCGTTCTCAGTCCGTGCCGGACTCCATCGCGGCGCGGTCCAGCATCGTCTCCTCGTCCGTGGTCTCGCCGCGTGAGGCGATCGCCTCGGCGCCGCCCGCGTCCATGGCGCCGATCAGACCCGTCGAGGCGGCCTGCGCGGCGCCGATCGGCGTCGGGTGGACGGCGGCGCCGACCAAGCCCAGCTCCACGTACTGCTCGAGGCGGGAGCGCGAGTCCGCGATGTCGAGGTTGCGCATGGTGAGCTGGCCGATCCGGTCCACCGGGCCGAACGCCGAGTCCTCGGTCCGCTCCATGGAGAGCTTGTCCGGGTGGTAGCTGAGCGCCGGGCCCCGCGTGTCGAGGATCGAGTAGTCCTCGCCGCGCCGCAGCCGCAGGGTCACCTCGCCGGTGATCGCCGCGCCGACCCAGCGCTGCAGCGACTCGCGCACCATCAGCGCCTGCGGGTCCAGCCAGCGGCCCTCGTAGAGAAGACGGCCGAGGCGCCGGCCCTCGTTGTAGTACGCGGCGACGGTGTCCTCGTTGTGGACCGCGTTGACGAGGCGCTCATAGACGATATGGAGGAGCGCCATGCCGGGCGCCTCGTAGATGCCGCGGCTCTTGGCCTCGATGATCCGGTTCTCGATCTGGTCGGACATGCCGAGGCCGTGGCGGCCGCCGATGGCGTTGGCCTCCATCACCAGATCGACCGGGGAGGCGAACTCCTTGCCGTTGATGGAGACCGGCCGGCCCTGGTCGAAGGCGACGGTGACGTCCTCGGTGTCGATCTCCACCGACGGGTCCCAGAACCGCACGCCCATGATCGGTTCGACGGTCTCAAGCCCGGTGTCGAGCTGCTCCAGGGTCTTGGCCTCGTGCGTGGCGCCCCAGATGTTGGCGTCCGTGGAGTACGCCTTCTCCGTCGAGTCCCGGTAGGGCAGGTCGTGCGCGACCAGCCACTCGGACATCTCCTTGCGGCCGCCGAGCTCCGTGACGAAGTCCGCGTCCAGCCAGGGCTTGTAGATCCGCAGATGCGGGTTGGCCAGCAGGCCGTAGCGGTAGAACCGCTCGATGTCGTTGCCCTTGAACGTGGAGCCGTCGCCCCAGATCTGCACGCCGTCGTCGAGCATGGCCCGCACCAGGAGCGTGCCGGTCACGGCGCGCCCCAGCGGCGTGGTGTTGAAGTAGGGCCGGCCGCCCGACTTGATGTGGAACGCGCCGCAGGCGAGCGCCGCAAGGCCTTCCTCGACCAGCGCGGCCCGGCAGTCGACGAGTCGGGTGATCTCGGCGCCGTACGCGGAGGCACGGCCGGGCACGGAGGCGATGTCGGGCTCGTCGTACTGGCCGATGTCGGCGGTGTACGTGCACGGGACGGCGCCCTTGTCGCGCATCCAGGCGACGGCTACGGAGGTGTCGAGGCCGCCGGAGAAGGCGATGCCGACGCGCTCGCCGGTGGGGAGGGAGGTGAGAACCTTGGACATAGCAAGAGTATGCATCAGAACGCATGGCCATGCAAACACCCTGGGCGGGCGGTACGTCGTCCGATGTTCGCCCGGGCGTCACCTGCCGTCGTCCTTGATCGGCGAGCCTCTGAGGTCTGATCGCGGCAGGTCCGGTCGCGGCAGGTCCGGTCGCGCATCCCGAAGGGACAACGTTGCAACGCCCACATCCACGCCCACGCCCAGGACGTACGTACCAAGGCAGGAGAACGCTCGCGGCAGGCTCGCTGGCGGCCGTGCTGTCGATGGCTCTGGCGGGCTGCGGGTTCGCGGGGCTCGGGGAGGGGGACGGGGACGACCACGCGTCCGCCGTTCCCGCGGCCGTCGCCGGGATCGACTGCGCGGAGGCGGGGAAGGTCCAGGGGACGGGGTCGAGTGCCCAGCAGAACGCGATGAAGCACTGGATCAAGGAGTACCAACGCGCCTGCCCCGGCGTGCGGATCGCCTACAACCCGATCGGGTCCGGGGCCGGGGGCGCCCAGTTCCTGCGCGGCGCCACCGCGTTCGGCGGCTCCGACAGCGCGTTGAAGGGCGATGAGGTCGACCTGTCCAAGAAGGTCTGCCGGGGCGGTCGCGCCATCGATCTGCCCATGGTCGGCGGGCCCATCGCGATCGGATACGACCTGCCCGGCGTCGATGATCTGGTCCTGGACGCGCCGACCCTCGCCAGGATGTTCGACGGGCGGATCACCAGCTGGGACGACCCGAGAATCCAGCGGCTCAACCCCGGCGCCGAGCTGCCCTCCATGCCGGTCCGTCCCGTCCACCGCTCCGACGACTCCGGCACCACGCAGAACTTCCAGGCCTACCTCGCGGGCGCCGCCCCCGAGGTCTGGGACCACCCGGCGGGCAAGGCGTGGCAGGGCAGGGGCGGCGCGTCCGCGAGCGGGTCGAGCGGCGTCGCCTCGGAGGTCACCTCCGGCTTCGGCGCGATCGGGTACTTCGAGCTGTCCTTCGCGCGGGCGCGCGACATCAAGACGGTCAGCATCGACACGGGCGCGCCCGCCCCCGTCGAGCCGACGCCCACGACGGCGTCGGCCGGTATCGCGGCCGCGCGCGTCGCGGGCAAGGGCAAGGACATGACGCTGAAGTTCCGCTACGGCGCCTCGACGCCCGGTGCGTATCCGATCGTGCAGGTCACGTACGAGATCGTGTGCGACAAGGGGAACCGGAAGGAGACGCTGCCCGCCCTCAAGTCGTTCCTCGGCCACACCGCGAGCGAGGCGGGGCAGGAGCCGCTGTCCCGGCTGCACTACGCGCCGCTGCCGGAGTCCGTCGCCGGTCAGGTGCGCGACGTGATCCGCACGCTCGCCTGACCGGGAGCGGCCGACCGCACCCGCAGAGGTGGCCTGCCCCGGTGTGTGACCGAGGCGGTCTTGGTGAGAGCACCGTGAGGGGGCGCCGCCGGTCCGGCGGTGCTCGATCACGGTGACGGCTCGGGCCGGGCATGCCTCGGCGGAGTCCCTGGCGGCTGCTCCGATGCCGTTCCCGGTGGCTTGCCGGCCCTACTCCGCGCCCCAGGTGACGGGCAGTTCGTGCACGCCGAAGACGTTCATGCCGGTCCGCAGCGGAACGTCCTCGGGTGCGACGGCGAGCCGCAGCGCCGGGAAGCGGGCGAGCAGCGCGGGGAGGGCGACCCGCATCTCGACGCGGGCCAGTTGCTGCCCCAGGCACTGGTGGATGCCGTAGCCGAACCCGAGGTGGCCGGTGGCCTTGCGGCGCAGATCCAGGGCGTCGGGGTCGGGAAAGCGTTCCGGGTCGCGGTTGGCGGCCTCCATGGAGACGATGACCGTCTCGCCCGCGCTGACCAGCTGGCCCGCCACCTCGACGTCCTCCAGCGCGGTCCGCGCCCCTGTCTGCGCGATGGTCAGATAGCGCATCAGCTCCTCGACGGCCGTGTCGGCCATGCCGGGATCGGCGCGCAGGGCGGCGAGTTGGTCCGGGTTGCTCAGGAGGGCGAAGGTGCCGTACGCGATCATGTTGGCGGTCGTGTCCAGGCCCGCGCCCAGCAGGAAGGACCCGATGCCGGCGAGCTCGTCGTCGCTGAGGTCGCTGCTGGTCAGATCGCTGAGGAGGTCGTCGGTGGGGTCCGCCCGCTTGGCGAGGACCAGCTTGTGGAGGTACTCCTGGCCCGCGTTGAGGGCGGCGACCAGCTCCTCTTCGCCGGCGCTCTGCGTCATGAGCGTCGCGGTGTTGCGCTGGAAGAACTCGCGGTCGGCGTAGGGGACTCCGAGGAGTTCGCAGATCAACAGCGCGGGGATGGGCTGCGCGTACGCCTTCACCAGGTCGAGTGTGGGTCCCTGGCGCTCCATGGCGTCGAGGCGCTCGGCGGTGACCTGCTCGACGCGTTCGGTGAGCAGCCGCATCCGGCGCACCGTGAACCTGCCTAGGAGCAGCCGCCGGTAGTGGGTGTGCTCGGGCGCGTCGAGCCCGGTGAGGTCGCCGATCGGGGCCGGGCTGAGCGGCCCTGTCAGCCCGGCCCCGTAGGGCAAGTGCATGAGTTCGTAGCGCGAGCTGAAGCGGGAGTCGCTCAGGATCGAGCGGACCGCCGAGTGGCTGGTGGCGAGCCAGCCCACGTGGCCGTCGGGGAAGGCCAGCCGGGTGAGCGGCCGCTCCTCGCGCAGCCGTGCGAACTCGGCGGGCGGGTCGAAGGGGCAGCCCGAGGGGCGGGTGGTGGGCAGGCGTAAGGGGTCGTTCGGCAGGTCGTGCCGCATGTGGTTCCTCCGATGCAGAGAGCGCCGTGACGCCAGCATGGCACATGGGCGACGCCATTACGAGCCAAGTTGGCTCACAGTGGCGGCAAGTGGCGTCACGTGGTGCTGACGGGGATGCCGAGCCGGTGATGCGCGAGGTTCAGTGCCTCGTCGATGATCTGGCTCAGATGGTCGTCGCGGAGCGCGTAGACGACGCGGCGGCCTTCCTTGCGCGTGCCGACCAGTCCGGCGAGGCGCAGCTTCGCCAGGTGCTGGCTGACGGCGGGGCGTGCGGCGCCGCAGACCTCGGTCAGTGTGGTCACGTCGGCCTCGCCCTCGGTCAGCCGGCGGAGCAGGACCAGGCGGGTGCGGTCGGCGAGGAGCGCCAAGAGGTCGGCGGCGAGGGTGAACTGCTCCACGCCAGGGCTGTGCGGATGCGCATGGTGCGCAGGTGATAGATGCATGCGTGCGCTCACACGCACATAATGGGGGGCTGGGCGGCCGGTGTCCAGACCGGCCGGAACGCCGTCCGCGTCGCATCGGAAGGGGCAGCACCACGTGAATCACCCCAACGAGCACCAGCATCCCCACGAGCACGAGCACGAGCACGAGCACGAGCACGAGCACGAGCACCGACGCCTACACGAGCACCAGCACCCCCACCCCCAACGTCACCGCCTCCGGCACCTCCTCACCCCCCACTCCCACGACTCCGCGGGCAAGGTCGACACAGCGCTGGAGAGTTCGGCGCGCGGCATTCGGGCGCTGTGGGTGTCCCTCGGCGTACTGGGCCTGACGGCCCTCGCGCAGGCGGTCGTCGTGGCGATGTCCGGTTCCGTCGCCCTGCTCGGTGACACCGTGCACAACGCGGCCGACGCCCTGACCGCGGTGCCGCTCGGCATCGCCTTCGTCCTTGGCCGGCGGGCCGCCACGCGCCGTTTCACGTACGGATACGGCAGGGCCGAGGATCTGGCGGGCCTCGTCATCGTCCTCACGATCGCCGCCTCGGCCGCGTTCGCCGCCTGGACGGCCGTCGAACGGCTTCTGCATCCACGCGACATGACCCATGTCCCCGTGGTCGCCCTCGCCGCCGTGATCGGCTTCGTCGGCAACGAAGGCGTGGCCCGCTACCGCGTCCGCGTCGGCCGCGAGATCGGCTCGGCCGCGCTCGTCGCGGACGGACTTCACGCGCGTACGGACGGATTCACCTCGCTCGCCGTGCTGATCGGAGCGGGCGGTGCCGCCCTCGGCGTGCGGCTCGCCGACCCCGTGGTCGGCCTCCTGATCACGGCCGCGATCCTGCTGGTCCTGCGGGACGCCGCCCGCGAGGTGTTCCGCCGTGTCATGGACGCCGTGGACCCGGCGCTCGTCGACGCGGCGGAGCGTGCGCTTGTGGAGGTGCGTGGCGTACGAGCGGTCGGCGAGCTTCGGATGCGCTGGATCGGCCACCGGTTGCGCGCCGAAGTGGCGGTCGTCGTGGACGGATCGCTGAACGTGCGCGAGGCGCACCACGTCGCCGTCGAGGCCGAGCACGCACTGCTGCACGCGGTCCCGCGCCTGACGGCGGCCCTGGTCCACGCCGACCCGGCACCCGCCGCGGGAGAGCGCGACCCACATCTGCCCCTGGCCCATCACGCACCCGCCTCGGCCGAAGTGCTGTAGGTCACACGAGGCGGCGGGAACTGGGCCGACTCGCGGGCCGACTCCTGGACCGGCCCGGTCGCAGCCGGGCCGCGGCCCGTCGATCCAGGAGAACGCCTCATGCCCGCCGAACCCACCGTCCTCGCCGAAGGCGACGGGCAGCAGCCAGCCGTGCCTCCGCAGTCGCCCCACGCCGCGGAGGCCCCGCCCCTCGGAAAGCGGTCCGGCTGGGCGTCGTTGCGTCCGCTGGTCCTGCGCCTGCACTTCTACGCCGGCCTGTTGATCGCGCCGTTCCTCCTGGTCGCCGCCACGACGGGCCTTCTGTACGCGTGCTCGTACCAGGCCGAGAAGATCGTGTACGCCGACGAACTGCGCGTACCCGTCGCGGCGGACAAGCGCGAACTGCCCCTGGCGCGGCAGGTGGCAGCCGTCCGTAAGGCGCACCCGGAAGGGACGATCGGCGCGGTCCGGCCCGCGCCGGAGGACGGCGCCACCACGCGCGTCCTGCTCTCCGGCGTGCCGGGCGTCGACCCCGATCGCACGCTCGCCGTCTTCGTGAACCCGTACACGGGCGAGGTGCGCGGCGCCCTTGAGCAGTACGGCGCGTCCGGCGCCCTGCCGTTGCGCACCTGGATCGACGAACTCCACCGCGATCTGCACCTCGGCGAGCCGGGCCGTCTCTACAGCGAACTCGCGGCCAGCTGGTTGTGGGTGATCGCGGGCGGCGGCCTCGTCCTGTGGTTCGGGCGCCGCAGGGCGCAGCGGAAGCTGCGGAATACGACGGGCCGTCGCCGCACGCTGACGCTGCACGGCTCGGTGGGCGTCTGGGCGGCGGTGGGTCTGTTCTTCCTGTCGGCGACGGGGCTGACCTGGTCGACGTACGCGGGCCAGAGCATCAGCGATCTGCGGGACGCCATCGGCCAGTCCACGCCCGCGGTGACGGCGAGCGTCACGCCGGGAGCGGAGCCCGGAGCGGACGCCGGAGGAGAGCACTCCGGGCATGGCGCGGCGGCGGGCGGTCCGCGTGAGGAGTCCACCGGTGCCGGAAGCGGGAAGACCGCCGCAGATGTCGGACTCGACGCCGTACTGAAGTCGGCGCGCGGCCAAGGCCTTTCGGACCCCGTGGAGATCGTCCCGCCCGCCGACGCTTCATCCGGGTCGTCGGCGTACGTCGTCAAGCAGATCCAGCGCAGCTGGCCGGAGAAGCAGGACGCGGTCGCCGTGAACCCCGCGAACGGCGAGGTCACCGATGTCCTGCGGTTCGACGACTATCCGGTGCTGGCCAAGCTCTCGCGCTGGGGTATCGACGCGCACGCCGGCTCGCTCTTCGGCATCGCCAACCAGATCGCGCTCGCCGCGCTCGCCCTCTGTCTGATCCTGCTGATCGTGTGGGGTTACCGGATGTGGTGGCAGCGAGGCCGCGGCTCCTCCTTCGGCCGCCCGATGGCCCGCGGCGCCTGGCAGGACGTACCGGCGTACATCCTGGTCCCCTTGATGGCGGGGATCGCGGTACTCGGCTACTTCGTCCCCCTGCTCGGCATCCCGCTGGCGGCGTTCCTCGCCGTGGACATCGCGCTGGGCGAGATCGCGTACCGGCGGGGGAGGCGGACGTACGGCTAGGCCGGGGGCCGGGCCTCCGGGCGCCCTCCGCACGCTGTAATGGGGCGGTGGATACAGGGATATGGGACGCGCTGCCGCCGGTCACGCGGGAGCGAGTGGACGAGCTGGTGGTCGCGGGGCGCCGAGTGTGGGCGGTCAAGGAGATTTGGCAGGCGTTCGACGGGGAGGGGTTCGCCGAGCCTCGCCCCGGCCTGAACGCGTGCCAGGACGTGGTGGCCGCTCGCCACGAGGTCCTGGCAGACCGGATCGCCCGTCCGGCCCGCCCCACGGTGACCGACCTCGCCGACCGCGTCAGCGCCGAACCGGGTCGCCCCGTGGTGATCGAGGCGGTCTGGGACGGGGATTCGAGTGGCTGGATGGTGGACCTCGTGGCCGTCTTCCCCGGCACGGCGGACGCAGCCGACCCTCACCGCGAGCTACGCCTCACGACCTTCCGTGAAGGCTCCGACCTGCGGATCTTCAACGGGCAGGTGCCTCCATGGCCGGAGGCGGAGGAGGCGCGGCGGGCCGGGGAGGCGCTGGCGGAGATGTTCGGCGTGCGCTTCCACTTCGCGAGCCCCGACGAGCCCGACGACCAGGCGCCCCGCTGGTGGGACACCCACTGAGCACCGCGCCCGCGACGGCGCCGCCCGATCCCGGAACAAGAGATTCGGGCTGACGTGTGTGACGGGCTCCTGAGCGGGCACTCGAAGATTGGGCCCCGCCGTGTCTCCCCCGTCGCGGCGGGGCTCCCTCATGACTTCTTACGGCTGCCTCCTGGCCCCAGGGTCCGAGCTGCCGCACCGTCGGGTTTCGCCCGCTCCGGCCCGGCTACCCGTGCGGGACCGAAGGGAGAGGTCCCGTGACAACCACGTCATCCTCACCGACCGTCCCGCACCCCGCGCACCGCGCTCATACCGCGCATCCCGCGCCCGCGAGCGAGCCGCGGGAGGAGCGCAGCCACCAGGATCTCGTCCGGTACCTGGAAGACCGCTTCGCCTGCGCGCAGGCCTGCGACGACTGCGTCCGCGCGTGCGCCCGGCGGCAGGGCCCCGCCGAGCCGGGCAACACGCCCCGCGTCGACACCGCCTGCGCCGACGTGTGCGACGCGACCTCCCGCCTCCTCGGCGAGCAGGCAGACCAGGCCGACCAGGACGAGCAGCGGGTCCGTATGCAGGTCGAATGGTGCCGCGCCATCTGCCTCCAGTGCGCGGACCTCTGCGACCTGCGCCCCGCCTCGGCCACCTGCGCGGAGGCCTGCCGACGCTGCGCCAAGGCCTGCGACGACTTCCTCACGACACTGGGTTGACCGCCCCGTCACCGGCATTCCCTATTTCTGAAACGCGTTCTACTGTGTGCGCCGTCATGCCTCAAGCCTCAAGTCTCAAGCCGTCGAGTCCGAGGCCGAGCGAGCCAGTAAGAGCCTGGAGGGGCCGTGCACCTCGAATACACGCCCGAGCAGCAGCAGTTGCGCGCCGAGCTGCGTGCGTACTTCGCCGAACTGGTGCCGGACAACGTCTACGCGCGCTACGCCGACCCCGCCGCCCAGAAGCGGTTCTACCGGGAGACCGTCCGGCGCCTCGGCGCGGACGGCTGGCTCGGGGTGGGCTGGCCCAAGGAGTACGGCGGGCGCGGGCTCACGCCCATGGAGCAGTTCATCTTCTCCGACGAGGCCGCGCAGGCCGGCGTCCCGCTGCCGCTCATGGCGCTCAACACCGTAGGCCCGACGATCATGCAGTTCGGCACGGAGGAGCAGAAAAGCTACTTCCTGCCGAGGATCCTCTCCGGCGAACTCGACTTCGCCATCGGCTACAGCGAGCCCGACGCGGGCACCGACCTCGCCGCGCTCAGGACCAGAGCCGTCAGGGAGGGCGACGTATACGTCGTCAACGGCCAGAAGATCTGGACGACCAACGGCGACACCGCCGACTGGGTCTGGCTCGCCGTCCGCACCGCCGCCCCCGAGGAAGGCGTCCCGCTCCACAAGGGCATCACCATGCTCCTCGTCCCGACGAGCGACCCCGGCTACTCCTGCACCCTCATCAACACCCTGGCCTCGCACGACACCACCGCGAGCTACTACGAGAACATCCGCGTCCCCGTCTCCCGCCGCGTGGGCGAGGAGAACAAGGGCTGGCGCCTGATCACCAACCAGCTCAACCACGAACGCGTCACCCTCGCCGCCCACGGCACCACGGCGATCCGCGCCCTGCACAACGTGCAGCGGTGGGCCATGGACACCAAGCTCGTCGACGGCCGCCGCGTCATCGACCTCGGCTGGGTCCGCCGATGCCTGGCGAGGACCCACACCAGGCTCGACGCCATGAAGCTCCTCAACTGGCAGATGGTCAACGCCGTCCAGGAAGGCACGCTCACCCCGCAGGACGCCTCCGCCGTCAAGGTCTACGGCTCGGAGGCGCGCCGTGACGCGTACGCCTGGCTGATGGAGGTCGTCGGCGCGGCGGGCGCCCTGAAGGAGGGCTCGGCGGGGGCGGTCCTCCACGGCGAACTGGAGCGCGGCTACCGCTCGGCCGTGATCTTCACGTTCGGTGGCGGGAACAACGAGATCCAGCGGGAGATCATCTCCTGGATCGGCCTGGGGATGCCGCGCGTCCGCCGCTAGCGGCCTCCGCGCGCCAGGGGGCGGTCGGGTCGTCGAAGATGCTGACGACCTGGCGCATGACGCGCCGTTCGGCCGGGTCGAAGGCCTGCTTGGCGTGGACGGTGCCGAGCTGGTCCCACATGACGATGTCCCCGGGCTGCCAGGTGTGGGCGTAGGTGTACTGGGGCTTGCCCGCGTGCGACAGCAGTTCGTCGAGCAGCTTGCGGCTGTCGTCGGGGGCGAGGTCCACGATCCGCTTGGTGTTCAGGGTGCTGATGTAGACCGACTGGCGGCCGGTGCGCGGATTGCGGGCGATCAGCGGGTGGATGGTGGAGGTGCCGTCCTCGGCCCTGATCTGTGCGGTGCTCTCGCCGAGGGACACCTCGCCCTGGAGCTCCTCCTCGATGGTCTCCTCGTACCCGGTGCGCAGGGCGTGGCGGACCCGGTAGGAGTGCAGGCGCAGGCGCTCTTGGGGCGACAGCGACTCGTACAGGGCGTACATGTCGGTGAAGAGGGTCTCCCCGCCGCCCGAGGACGGCACTTCCACGGCCTCCAGGAAGCCGACCTGGGAGACGCGGGGGCGGAAGGAGTAGTCGGTGTGCCAGCCCATCCACTCGGCGTCGCCGACGCCGATCCTGCGACCGTCCTCCACCAGGTTGGAGACGATCAGGATCTCGTTGTGGTCGGGGTGGGCGCCGCTGGTCAGACCGGTCTTCGGGATGTAACCGAAGCGGCGGCCGAAGGCCAGGAACTCCTCGGAGGAGGGCGTCTCGTGGCCGCGGAAGACGAGTACGAGATGCGCGTCGAGCGCCGCCCAGATCTCCTCGGACCGGGTCTGGTCCATGTCGCCGGTGACAGGGGCGCCGTGCACGACGGCGCCGAGAGCGGCGCCCGGTATCGGCGTTATATCCATGGGCGTTGCCGCCTTTCGCAGAAGGGTGGGGTGGTCAGCGCAGTTCGAGGCCGGCGAGGTCGCCCGCCTCGCGCCAGCGCCTGAGGATGTTCACGAACTCCACCGAGCCGCCGCCGTAGCTGGAGTTGAGCAGGGGCAGACCGCCCGGGTCGCCCTCGTTGTTGTAGAGGCCGGGCGTGCAGTTCTCCAGGAAGTCGGTGTCGTTGGCGGCGAGCCGGAGGATCTCCTCGACCCACTCCTTCTCACCGGCCTCGGACGCCTCCACGACCCGGTGGCCGCGCTCCTCGACGCACTTGACGATGTGCGCGAGGTGCCGGGTCTGCTCGCCCAGCATGTAGGCGATGTTGACGTGCCGGCCGGCCTGGACCTTGGAGAGGATGAAGCAGTTGGGAAAGCCGTTCACCTGGAGTCCGTGCAGGGTGTGCGCCCCGTCCGCCCACTTCTCCGACAGCTTCACGCCGCCGCGGCCGACGATGTCGTAGCCGGCGCGGTCGGTGTACGGGACGGCGAACTCGTGCTCGTAGCCGGTGGCGAAGATCAGGCAGTCGACCGGGTACTCCCGGCCGTTCGCGACCACCCCGGCCGGGGTGAGCCGCTCCACGCCCTGCCCCTGGGTGTCGACCAGGGTCACATTGGGACGGTTGAAGGTCTGGAGGTAGCCGTCGTGGAAGCAGGGCCGCTTGCAGTACACGCGGTAGTACGGCTTGAGGGCGGCGGCGGTCGCGGGGTCGGTGACGACGCTGTCGATGCGGGCGCGCAGCTCCTCCATCTTGAGGAAGTCCGCCCGCTCGGCCGCGAGCGCCCGCTCCTTCGGGTCGCCCCCGGTGTCGCCGGTGGGCAGGATCGCGGCGGCCAGCTTGGCCGTGGTCTGGGTCCAACGGTCCTGGACCAGGTCCTCGTCCTGCGGGACGCCGGAGGTCAGCGCGTGGAAGTTCTCCATCCGGCGCTGCTGCCAGCCCGGTTCGAGGCTGTCCGCCCAGTCGGGCGGGGTGGGCCGGTTGCCGCGGACGTCGACCGTGGGCGGTGTGCGCTGGAAGAGGACGAGCTGCTCGGCCCACTCGGCGAGGTGCGGGGCGAGCTGGATGGTCGTCGAGCCGGTGCCGATGACGCCGACCTTCTTGTCCTTCAGCTTCGTCAGGCCGCCGGTGCTGTCGCCGCCGGTGTAGTCGAAGTCCCAGCGGCTGGTGTGGAAGGAGTGCCCGGCGAACGTCTCCAGGCCCGGCAGCCCGGGGAGTTTGGGGCGGTGCATCAGACCGATCGACATGGCCACGTACCGGGCCCGGATCAGATCCCCGCGGTCGGTGCTCACCAGCCACTTCCCGGCGGCCTCGTCCCAGCGCAGCTCGGTGACGGTGGTCTGGAAGAGGGCGTCGCGGTAGAGGTCGTACTTGTGGGCGATCTGTTGGAGGTGGGCGAAGATCTCGGGCCCGGTGGAGTACTTCTCGGTGGGTATCGTGCCGATCTCTTCCAGCAGCGGCATGTAGATGTAGCTCTCGACGTCGCACCGGACGCCGGGGAAGCGGTTCCAGTACCAGGTGCCGCCGACGTCACCGGCTTCGTCGATCAGCCGGATGCGCTCCAGGCCCGTCTCCTCGCGCAGACGGGCGCCGGTCAGCAGGCCGCCGATGCCGGCGCCGACGACGGCGACGTCCACCTCGTCGGTGAGCGGCTCGCGCTCCTGCCGCTCGGTGTAGGGGTCTCGCGCGTAGCGGCTGAAGTCACCGCGCGCGAACTGGTAGGTGCGACCGACGCTGCGCTTGTCGCGCTCCTGCCGGTACTTCTCCCTCACCGCCTCCAGGTCGATGGTCGGTGTCTCATCGCTACGGTCGTCGCTCTCGGCGCGGGCCACAGCTCCTCCTCGGGGCAAGGGGACGGAAGGGAAACAGCGGGTGTCAGCGGGGGTCGGGGAGCTTCAGGCTGATCACGAGAACGGTCACCGAGAAACACGTCAGCAGGGCGAGAACGAGCACGGCCGCCGACGCCGTCGACAGCGAACCCGCCAGGGACAGATAGAGGGTTCCGCCGACGGTCGCGCCCAGCGCGGTCGCCATCTGCTGGCTGGTCACCAGCACACCGCTGCCCATGCCGGCCTGCGCGGGGGGTACGTCGGCGAGGATCATCCGGAACAGTGTCGGGCCGGTCAGCGCCGCGCCCACGCCGAAGAGGGCGATCCCGACGAGCACTAGTGTCAGGGAGGGGTGCGGCCAGCCCAGCCGGATCACCAGGGCAAGGAGCAGCAGGCCCGCGCCCTGGACGAGGGCGCCCAGGGTGACGATCCGGCTGCCCAGCGCCGCCGCGATCCTCGGGGTGAACCGCGCCACCACGAAGAACGCCACGGCGAACGGCGCGAGCACCCCGCCGGAGGCGAGCCCGTCGAGGCCGAAGTGACCCTGCGCGATCAGCGCGTAGACGAACAGGAAGGCACCGAAGCCGGCCGAGAACGGCACCATCGCCGCGAGCCCTCTGCGCATCCCCGGATGGGACAGCACCGACGGGGACAGCAGCGGTGAGCCGCCCCGCGCCTCCAGTCCGCGCTCGACCCGCGCCAGCGCCAGCGCCCCCACGGCGGCGACCCCGAGCAGCGACCACAGCCACAGCGGCCAGCCCAGTTCGGGGCCGGCCACGACCACGGCCAGGACACAGACCATGGTGACACCGAACAGCAGGGTGCCCAGCGGGTCGAAGCCCGGCTTCGCGTCGGCCTTGGTCGCGGGGACGCGTCGGACGGCCAGCAGCGCGGCCACTCCGATCGGCACATTGATCGCGAAGACAGACCGCCAGCCGATCCCGGCGACGTCCAGCGAGACGAGCAGACCGCCCAGGATCTGCCCGATGACCATGCCGAGGGCCGCGGTCGCGCCGTACATGCCGATCGCCCGGGCGCGCGCCTGGCCCTCCGTGACCGCCTGGATCGTCGCGAGCACCTGCGGTACGAGCATGGCGGCGGCGGCGCCTTGCAGCAGCCGGGCCGTGACGAGGAACTCCATGGTCGGGGCGAGTCCGCACAGGGCCGAGGTGACGGTGAACGCCGCGAGCCCGTAGGCGTACAGGCGCCGCCTGCCGAAGGCGTCGCCGAGTCGGCCGCCAAGGACCAGGCCGAGGGCGTAGGTGAGGCCGTAGCCGGACACCACCAGCTCCAGTGCGGCGGGACCGCCGTGGAGGTCGTCACTGATCGGGGTCAGCGCCACATTGACGATGGAGGCGTCCACGATGGACAGGGCGTACCCGGTGAGCACCACCATGAGGGCGATGCCACTGAGCCCCGCGGCGGCGGGTTCCGGGCCGGCCGAGGGCTCCGGTGTCGCGTTGGGTCCTTTCAGAGGGTTGGACCCCTTCAGAGGGTTGGACCCCTTCAGAGGGGGGAGGCCCTCGCGTTTCGTCATGCGCTTCCTACCCAGGTGTGGTGTTTGTGGGGGGACCGTTCAGGCGGGTGCGGGGGTGACGACATCACTCGATGGTGGCGGGGGTGCCGGTGATCTTCGAGAAGATGCCCTTGGAGGGGTCCTTCGCGGACTCCGGCCACGGGGTCAGGGCGTTGAACCCGCGGTGCGAGGAGGCGGGTTGGACGCGGGTGTCCATCGACATCCGCATGCCGGCCGGGTCCACCGAGACGTTCGGGATGGACTTGTGACACATGAAGGCGTGGAAGAGGATCACGTCGCCCGGTTCCATGGGCGAGAACAGCAGCTGCTCGTCGGCGCCGAACTCCTCCGCCGGGATACCGCGTACGGGGTGGCCGAAGCGGCGGAAGTTCTCGGTGACGACGTGCTCGCGCGGACCCTTCTTGTGGCTGCCGTCGGCGACGGCGACGCCGCCTATGTCGCGGGTCGTCGGGAGCAGCGGTATCCAGGCGGTGCGGAAGTCCTTGTTCGGGCCGATGTAGAAGCCGTCCTGGTGCAGCGGCGTCAGGAAGCTCGGCTCCGCGGAGCCCGCGGCGGAGGGGTAGTAGCGGATCGTCGTCGACTTGAAGACGAAGACGGGCTCGCCGAAGACCTTCTCCCAGACCTTGCGGGTCGAGGGGTGGTTCCACAGGTCGTCGTACTTGACGTAGTCGTGCATCGCCACCTCGTCGACCGCCTCGAAGGAGTCGATGGTGAGGGTGTCGAGCGTGGTGCCGGGGGCGGCGTGGCCGAGTGCGATCAGGCCCTCCAGCATCTGCTCGGCGGCGCTCCGCACGAGTGCGGGGTCCAGGGCGCCGCGCAGATAGACGTAGCCGTGCTCGTCGTAGAACCGGTCGAGGCCCTCACGGTCGTCGAGAAGAGGCGTGCAGTCGACGTAGTCGCTGAAAGTGTCCGTCATGATTCCTTGTCCTCGTGACGTCTGTGCGGGGGTCAGAAGGTGACGGGCAGTTCGTCGAACCCGCCGGTGATCCGGTGCTCCTGCCAGCGCAGCGACTCCTCCGGTACCGCGAGCCGCAGGTCGGGCAGTCTGCGGAACAGCCGCTCGAACACCGCGGTCAGCTCGATCCGGGCCAGCGTGCGGCCGATGCAGTGCCGGGCGCCGTGCCCGAACGCCAGATGTGACCTGGGCTTCTCCCGGGTCAGGTCCAACAGGTCGCCGTCGGGGAACGCCCGGCTGTCGTAGTTGGCCGCGCCGATGGCCAGCTTCACCGCGTCTCCGGACCGGATCACTGTCTCGCCGACGGTGATGTCGCCGTGCGCGTAGCGGGGTATCAGCGCGTTGGATCCCTTGCCGCCGACGCCTAGGCGCAGGATTTCCTCGACCGCGGCCGGCGCGAGTTCGGGCTTCTCGGCCAGCAGGGCACGCTGGGCCGGATTGCGCAGCAGCAGCAGGGTGCCCAGGTCGATACGGACAATGGTGGTCTCGTAGCCGAACAGCAGCACGGCGTTTCCCAGGTGGGCGATCTCCGCATCGGACAGCGAGCCGTCCTTGTCGGCGATCAGCTCGGACAGGATGTCGTCGCCCGGCTCGGTCCGCTTGCGCGCCACCAGTTCCGTCATGTAGTCGACAACCTGTTGAAAGGTGTTCGCCGAGTGCGTGTTGTCGCTCTGGTCGAATGTGCCTCTCGCCCACTGCCCGAACCGCTCCCGGTCGGCCAACGGCACGCCGAGGAGATCGCAGATCACCATGGTCGGCAGCGGAAACGACAGCGCGTGGTGCAGGTCGGCCGGCGGAGTGCCGGCGGCCAACTCGTCGAGCAGCTCGTCCACGTGGTGCTCGATCCGGGTCTTCATGAGGCGCATCCGGCGAGTGGAGAACCGAGGCACGAGCAGCGCGCGCATCTGCGCGTGCCTGGGGGCCTCGGTGTCGTAGTCGTCCCCGGCCATCAGCGCGACCATGAATTTCCTGGCCGCGCTGTTGGCCGACCGCTCCGGATGGGGATTGCTGAGACCGAGTCGACGGTCGGCGAGCAGTTTCCTCACCTCGTCGTAGCGGGTGACCAGCCAGGCCTCTTCACCGGCGATCCGCACCTTGGTGATCGGCCCCTCCTGCTGCAGGGCGCGCATCCGGGGCGCGATGCCGATCACGGCCGGGTTGTCGAACGGAAACCTCGGAAGTTCCTTCATGCGGTCATGATCATAGGCTTCGGTTTTTTGTGTCAATAAGCTTGAGACCTGAATTTCGCCGTTCTTTTGCGTCGGCGAGAAATAGCAATGCGAGGTGAATACCTGCGCGTCAGCAGGCTATTTCATCGGTAATCAGTTGCATTCCCGCCGACGCGCATTCCTCACCTTGTGCCATTGACGTGGGTCGACGCGCCATTGCGCCATGGAGGCCGGGTGCGGCCCGCGTACCGCCGCAGGCGCCGCCCTCCGATGCTTCAACGAGCTTATATAAGTGAGCCCTAGTTTTCTAGGGACCACCTCGTCCCGGCGTCAGCGCACGTGGTGCAGCCAGCCGTCCGGGTCGGCGACGCGGCCGTGCTGGAGGTCGACCAGCGCCTGGCGCAGCTTCCGTGTCACCGGGCCCATCTCGCCGTCTCCCACGGTCCAGTCACCGCCCTCGCCGTCGCGCACGGTGCCGACCGGCGTGAGCACCGCGGCCGTACCGCAGGCGAACACCTCGGTGATCTCGCCGCTCGCACATCCGGCGCGCCATTCGTCGACCGAGACGGGGCGTTCGCCGACCCGGTGGCCGAGGCGCGCGGCGAGGCGGAGCAGCGAGTCGCGGGTGACGCCCGGCAGCAGGGTGCCGGTCAGCGGGGTGGTGGACACCTCGGCGTCGGGACCGCTGCCCCGTACGAAGAACAGGTTCATGCCGCCCATCTCCTCCACCCAGCGCCGCTCGACGGAGTCCAGCCACACCACCTGCTGGCAGCCGGCCTCCTGGGCCCGGCGCTGGGCGACGAACGTCGGGGCGTAGTTCGCGGCGCACTTGACGTCGCCCGTGCCGTCGGGCATCGCACGGCTCTGCGTACGGCAGATCAGCACGGACACCGGGCGCACCTCGTCACCGAAGAAGCCGCCGGCCACGAACGCGAGGACCAGGAACCGGTAGTCCTCCGAGGGGCGCAGCATCAGGTTCACGTCGGTGGCGAACATCAGCGGACGCAGGTAGAGGCTGTGGTCCGGGTGGTCGGAGAGCGCGCCCTGATCGGCGGCGACGACCTGGTCGACGCCCTCCATGTACAGGTCCTCGGGAAGCTCGGGCATGGCCAGGCGCGCGGCGGAGCGGCGGAAGCGGCGGGCGTTCTCCCGCGGCCGGAAGACCGCGACCGCCCCGTCGGCCTGACGGAACGCCTTCATGCCCTCGAAGATCACCTGGCCGTAGTGCAGGCCTATGGTGGCCGGGTGCAGGGACAGGTTCTCCATCGGCTGCAACGAGCCGTCGTACCACCCGCGTTCGGGGGAGTACCGCATGGAGTAGAGGTGCTGGGTGAAGGCGTCCCCGTGGCCGGGCGAGGCGGGCTGGACGGTGGGGTGCTCCAGAAGCGACGTCATGGTGATCTCCTTGTGCGTGGGCGGGTTCGGGCGGGTGAGGTGGTCAGACGAGCGGGGCGGAGAAGAACGTCTCGCGGCGGTCGATCAGGTTCTCGGGGGTGAGTGAGAAGAACTCGGCGAAGCGGTGCTTGGCCGGTGTGCCGTCGTGCAGCACTCCCTCGAAGGAGCCCTTCACAGCGACCTCGTCGCCGCTCACCACCACGGAGTCGAGCTGGTGGCGGCCTTCGCGGATGACCCGCTCGTGCGTGTAGAAGTGCTCGACACCGGACCGGCCCAGTACCGGGGGATAACCCGGGCGGTGGTACGTGGAGTCCGGGGCGAACATCGCGACGAGACCGGGGATGTCTCCGGAGTCGACGAGTCGGTAGAACTGGTGCATCACGGCGGCGGTCATCGTGGGTCTCCTTGGCCTGCGTGGTCGTGGTCGAGGTCGAGGTGGGCGTCGAGCACGGACGCGATCCGCGCGATCGGCCCAGGGGCGGTCATGTCTCCGTGCCGGCAGTCGATGGCGTGCGGCTCCAGGTCGGCGACATGGGGCAGCCACGCGTCCGGCGTGGGCGCCTCGTCCGTCTTGCCGGCGGTGGCGTGGAAGAACAGCACGCGCCCGGCGTAGTACGTGGGCGGGCCGGCGCAGCTGAGCGTCAGGTGGTGCGCGAACACGTCGCCGAGCGTCGCCGGGGCGCCGATGCGCTTCCGGAACGCCTCGGGCGTCAGGTCCGCGTGCCCCAGCGACTTCCGCAGGGCGTCCTGGACTTGTGGATCGTCGGCGGTGAAGGACGCTCCGGTGCCGACGGACGGGTAGCCGTCCAGCATCGCGAGGAGCGCGACCTCCTCGCCGTCGTCCCGCAGCGAGGCTGCCATCGCGTGCGCGACGCCCGCGCCGAACGACCAACCCAGCAGGTGATAGGGCCCGTTGGGCTGGACGGTGCGGATCCGGGCGAGGTAGTCCGCGGCCATGGTGGTGATCGAGTCGGGCGCGGCGTCGGGTTCGGACAGGCCATGGGCCTGGAGGCCGTAGACGGGCCGGTCCGGCAGATGGCGCAGCAGCCCCGAGTAGACCCAGCTGATGCCGGCCGCCGGGTGTACGCAGAACAGCGGCGGCCTGGATCCTTCGGAGCGCAGCGGCAGCAGGACGGCCAGTCCGTCATCCGCTCGGGACGAGGTGTCTACGGGGGACGACGTGTCCATGCGGGACGCCAGGGCGGCGGGCGTCGGCGCCTCGAACAGGGTCTGGATGCCCACGCGCACCCCGAGGCGGGCCTCGATCCGCGCCGTCAGCCGGGTGGCAAGGAGCGAATGCCCGCCCAGGTCGAAGAATCCGTCCTCGACGCCCGGCGCAGCGGCCAGACCGAGGACTTCCGCGAACAGGTCGCACAGGGCCTTCTCCGTCACCGTGGCGGGTGCCCGGCCGGCGGTCGGCGTGTACTCCGGTGCGGGCAGCGCGCGCCGGTCCAGCTTGCCGTTCGCGGTGTACGGCAGGGCGTCCAGGAGGACGACGGCGGCCGGCACCATGTGCCTGGGCAACTTCGCGGCGAGGTGCTCGCGCAGGGCCGCCGGGTCCGGCGCGGTGCCGGTGGCCGGTGCGGCGTACGCGACGAGCCGTCTGTCGCCGGGACGGTCCTCCCGTACGACGACCGCCGCCCGCGCGACCGACGGGTGCGTGGTCAGCGCGGCCTCGATCTCTGCCGGTTCGACGCGGAAGCCCCGCACCTTGACCTGGCCGTCGGCACGGCCGAGGTAGTCGAGGGTGCGGTCCGGCCGCCACCGTACGACATCGCCCGTGCGGTACATACGGGTCCCCGGCAGCCCGTACGGATCGGCCACGAAGCGCTCCGCCGTCGCACCCGGGGCGCCCAGATAGCCGAGGGCCAGGCCCGCCCCCGTCAGATACAGCTCGCCGACGCCGCCCGAGGGCATGAGCCGGAGACGGTCGTCGAGGACGTAGCCGTGCTTGCCGGGAAGGAACCGGCCGATCGGCACGCGGGTGTCGTTCCGGGCGTCGTCTTGGGCGTCCCGGGCGTCCGCCGCCTCCGTGACGATGTGGGCCGTGGTGAAGCCCGTGCTCTCCGCCGGCCCGTAGCCGTTGACGAGCCGTAGCTCCGGGAACTGCGCCCGCGCGAGCGCGAGGTGATGCGCGGACGCCGGTTCGCCCCCGGTCAGCGCGTGGCGGACGGTCGCGAAGACCTGCGGATGCTCGTCGAGCACATGGTTGAACAGGCTCGCCGACGCGTCGAAGACGGTGACGCCGTGCTCGACCACCAGCTCGGCGATGACGGCCGGGTCGACCTGCGCGCCGGGCAGCAGGACCGACGTACCGCCGTGCAGCAACGGCCCGAACAGCTGGGTGCCGAAGGCGTCCCAGGACACCGGTGCGCTCTGCAGCCACACCTCACCGGGGCCGAAACCGGCGTACGTCTGTCCCGTGAGGGTCGCGCCGACGGCTCGGTGGGAGGCCACGACTCCCTTGGGCACGCCCGTCGAGCCGGAGGTGAACATGACCACCGCCGGGTCTTCGGGCCGCACCGTGCGCGGCGCCGGTTCCGTGTCGGAGGCGCAGGCGCAGGCCGAGGCGGACGGCACGTCGGCGATGTCGACGCACCGGCGCCCCAGGACCCGCGACGACGAGGACGAGCCGACCACCGTGCGGATGCCGGCCCGGTCGAGCACCGAGCACAGCCGCTCCGCGGGGAACGCGGTGTCCAACAGCGTGTAGCAGGCGCCCGTCTTCAGGACGCCGAGCAGCGCGGCCACCATCGCCGGACCACGGTCGAGATGAATGCCCACCACGTCACCGGGCCCCGTGTCCAGGTGGCGGGCGACCCGGCGGGCGTGGTCCTCCAGCTCCGCGTACGTGGTGCGGCGGCCCGCGTGCACCAGGGCCGTCGCCGCCGGTGTGCGGGAGCACTGCTCGGCGAAGAGCTCGTGCAGGCAGCGCTCCTGTACGCCCACGTCCACGGCCATGGCCGCGGCCGCGGCCGGTGAGGTGAGCATCGTCCGCTCCGCGTCGCCCAGCACCGCAAGCTCGCTCAGCCTCGGCGACGGATCCGCCGCGACCTGCGCGAGCAGCCGCTCAAGGCGGCGCGCCAGCAGCTCCGCCGAACCGTGCTCGTACCGGCTCGCCGCGTACTCCCAGGTGACCTCCAGGCCGAGCGGCTCGCCCGCGGCGGACCGGGATTCGCGCACCCCGACCGTCGTGTCGAACTTGGCCGTCCCGGTGCCCTGTTGAGCCGGCTCGACCCGCAGTCCGGGCCACGCGGAGGGCTCGCCGACCTGAGTGGTGAGCACCAGCATCACCTGGAACAGCGGATGACGTCCGAAGACCCGTGCCGGATTGGCCTCCTCGACGACCCGCTCGAACGGCACGTCCTGGTGGGCGAACGCGTCCAGATCGGTGGCGCGGACCCGGTCGAGCAGCTCGGTGAAGGACGGGTCGCCGGAGGTGTCCGTGCGCAGCACCACCGTGTTGACGAAGAACCCGACCAGGTCGTTCAGGGCCTCGTCGGACCGTCCGGCGACGACCGTGCCCAGGGGCAGATCGGTCCCGCCGGTCATCCGCGTCAGCAGCGCGGCGACGGCTGCGTGCACCACCATGAACAACGTCGTCTCCGACCGCGCCGCCAGGTCGAGCAGCGCCCGGTGCGTCTCGGAACCGATCCGCACCGACACGCTGCCGCCGCGCCGGTCGGGGTGCGCCGACGGGGGACGGTCCGCGGGGAAACCCGCTTCCTCAGGAACGCCGTCCAACGCCCGGCGCCAGTAAGCGAGCTGACGGGACAGCAGGCTGTCCGGGTCCTTCGCCTCTCCCAGCACTTCCTGCTGCCAGTACGCGAAGTCCGCGTACCGCACCGGCAGTTCCGGGAACTCCGGAGCGCTCCCCGCCACGCGCGCGGTGTACGCGGCCGCCAGGTCGCGTGTCAGGGGAGCGATGGACCAGCCGTCCCCCGCGATGTGGTGCACGAGCAGCAGGAGTACGTGCTCGTCGGTGCCCGGGGACGTGAACAGGGTGGCGCGCACCGGCGGCTCCGCCATGAGGTCGAACACGTGGCGGGCCGCGCGATCGAGCGCGGCCGCCGGATCGTCGGTGCCGCTCCCATCGACCACGTCGAGCCGGAGCGCACCAGGCGGCATGATCCGCTGCCGGGGCGCGCCGTCGACCTCGGGGTAGACCGTGCGCAGCACCTCGTGCCGGGCCGTCACGTCGGCCAGCGCCGCCCGCAGCGCGGCCACGTCCAGCTCGCCACGGAGCCGCAGCACGACCGGAATGTTGTACGCGGGCCCGGGCTCGGCCCGGTCGAGGAACCACAGCCGCTGCTGGTTGTGCGACAGCGGGGCCGTTTCGATGGACATGGTCACCGGACCTCCTTCTACGGACACGGTCACTGGACCTCCTCCTGCCTGGGGCGTCGCCGCAGCGCGGGCCGCACCGGCGCGGCCCGGTCGAGCCGGCCGGCCAGCGCGGCCACGGTCCGCGCCTCGAACACCGTCTTGAGGGACACCTCGGCCCCGAGGACCGACCGCACCCGGCTGATCAGCCTGCCGACCAGCAGCGAATGACCGCCCAGGACGAAGAAGTCCTCGTCCACGCTCACGGAGTCCAGGTCGAGCAGTTCGGCGAACAGCTCGCAGAGCACCGTCTCCTCGTGGGTCCTGGGCGCCCGTCCCGCGGGGCGCTCGCCGAGGTCCGGCGCCGGGAGCGCCGCGCGGTCGAGCTTGCCGTTGGGGTTGAGCGGCAGCCGGTCGAGCAGGACGTACGCGCCGGGGCGCAGATGCTCGGGCAGGCGCCGCTGGGCGTGCTCGCGCAGGGAGGCGTCGTCCAGGCCGCTGCCCGGCTCGGGCACGACGTACGCGACGAGCCGCTTGTCGCCCGGCCTGTCCTCCCGGACGACGACGGCGCCGCGACGCACCCCCGGATGCGCGGTGACCGCGGCCCGCACCTCGCCCGGCTCGATCCGGAAACCCCGGATCTTCACCTGGTCGTCGGTACGTCCGACGAACTCCAGTACCCCGTCGGCCCGTCGGCGCACCAGGTCACCGGTGCGGTACATGCGCGTCCCCGGTGCTCCGTAGGGGCAGGCCACGAACCGTTCGGCGGTCAGGGCCGGTTCGCCGAGATAGCCGTGTGCCGAGCCGACGCCGGCGACGTACAGCTCACCGGGCACGTTCGGCGGCACCGGCCGCAGCCGGGCGTCCAGGACGTAGGACCGCTTGCCCGCGAGGGACGTGCCGATCGGCACCGTCCTGGCCGGCGTGACCTCGGCACGCACGTCGTGGCAGCTGGTGAAGATCATGTGTTCGACCGGGCCGTAGGCGTGCACGAGCCGGATGTGCGGATGGTCGCGCAGCAGCCGGGCCGTGTGGTCCGGCGACACCGCCTCGCCGCCCGTCATCACCTGCCGCAGCCGGCCGAAGACGTCGGGGTATTCGTCGAGCAGGAAGTTGAACAGGCTCGTCGACAGGAACACGGTGGTCACCGCGTGCCGGCGCACCAGACGGGCGATCTGCTCCGGCTCGGGTGCCGGGCCGGGCTGGAGCACACAGGTGGCGCCGTGCAGGAGCGGGCCGAACAGCTCCATGGCGAACGCGTCCCACGGCATCGGCGCGCATTGGAGCCACACCTGGTCGGCGCCGAAGTCGGCGTACGTCTGGCCGAGCAGTGTGCCCGTGATGGCCTTGTGGGGAGCGACGACTCCCTTGGGCCTGCCCGTCGAGCCGGAGGTGAACATCACGCACGCCGGATCGTCCGCGGCGACCGCCACGTCCGGGGCGCCGTCCGGCAGGGGGCCGGGGGCGCCGCCCGGGTCTGCGCCGATGTCGAGCACGGGCCGGTGCGCGTCCAGGCGGGCGGCGCCGTCGGCGTCGGTGACGAGCAGGGCCGCGTCGGCCGCCTCCAGGATCGCCGCGACACGGTCGTCGGGGAACCTCGGGTCGAGCAGCGAGTAGCCCGCCCCCGCCTTGAGTACCGCGAGGACGCTCACAACCAGGTCGATTCCCCGGTCCAGCAGGACGGCCGCGAGCCGGCCCGGCCCCACGCCGCGTGCGGTGAGGCGGTGGGCGAGGCGGTTCGCCCGGCGCTCCAACTCGGCGTATGTGACGCGCTGTTCCTCGAAGACCAGCGCGGTCGCCCCAGGGGTGGCGGCGGCCTGTTCGGCGACGGCCTCGTGGACGCAGCGGCCGTCCACGCCCGGCCGCGCACCGGCCCACTCCCCGACGAGCACGTCGTGCTCGCCCGGCGTCAGTATGTCAAGTCCGCCGACCCGCACCTCCGGGTCGGCGGCGGCGTGCCTGAGCACACCGGCCAGGCGGTCCACGAGCGCCTGCGCGGTCGCCCGGTCGAACAGGTCGGTGGCGAACTCCACGCGGCCGCCGATGCCCGCGGGCCGGGCGTCCTCGTCATGGTGCTCGTCGAGGGACACCACCAGGTCGAACTTGGCGCTTTTGGTGCTCACGGGAGCGACCGTGGTGCGCAGGCCGGGCAGTCGTACGTCGGCGGCGGTGTTGTTCTGGACCACCAACACCGTTTGGAAGAGGGGGTGTTGGTGTGCCGTGCGCGCCGGGTTGACGTGCTCCACGATCCGCTCGAAGGGCACGTCCTGGTGGTCGAACGCCGCGAGGTCGCTCTCGCGGACCCGGGCCAGCAGCTCGCGGAAGGTGGGGTCGCCGCCGGTGTCCGTACGCAGGACGAGGGTGTTGACGAAGAACCCGACGAGGTCGTCGAGGGCGGCGTCGGTCCGCCCCGCGACGGGCGTGCCGAGGGGGATGTCGGTGCCGGCGCCGAGCCGGGTGAGCAGTGCCGAGAGCGCGGCCTGCGCCACCATGAACAGCGTCACCCCGTGCGCACGCGCCAGGTCGAGCAGCGCCGCGTGCGTCCGGGCGTCGAGCGAGACGTCGACGGTGTCGGCGCGTCCGGTGGCCGCGTCCGGACGCGGCCGGTCGGCGGGCAGGGGCACCTCGTCCGGCAGGCCCGCCAACGCCTTGGCCCAGTGAGCCAGTTGGCGCGACAACAGAGAGTCCGGGTCGCAGCCGTCGCCCAGCAGCCGCCGCTGCCACAGGCTGTAGTCCGCGTACTGCACCGGCAGCGGCGGCCAGTCCGGGGCGCCGCCGGCCGACCGTGCCGTGTACGCCGCCGCGAGGTCTTCCAGCAGGGGCCGCATCGACCAGCCGTCGGCCGCTATGTGATGCAGGGTCAGCACCAGCACATGGGAGCGCGGACCGGTCCGCAGCACCGCGGCCCGGACGGGGAGGTCGGCGGCCAGGTCGAAGGCGTACCGGGCGGCCTCGGCGACCGCGTCGTCCACCTCGCACCCCGAGACCTCCCGGCACGGCACCTCCAGCCGTATCCCGTCCGCCGGTCCGATCACCGAGACGGGCACCCCGTCGACCGGGCGGAACGTGGTGCGCAGCGCCTCGTGCCGGGCCACCACGTCCGTGAGGGCCGCGCTCAGCGCCTCCAGGTCCAGGTCGCCTTCGAGCTCCAGGGTGTGGCTCACGTTGTACGCGGCGTTCGCGCCGTGCGTCCGGTCGCCGTGCATCCGGTCGAGGAACCACAAGCGGTGCTGCGCGGCGGACAGCGGCAGCTCCGCGGGCCGGTCCGCCGCGGTCAGGGCCGGCCGCGCCGCGGCAGCGGTGTCGACGACGGCGGCCAGCGCGGCCGGCGTCGGGCGGGCGAACAGGTCCCGCAGCCCGACCTCGGCGCCCAGCGCCGAGCGCACCCGGTTGACGAGCTTGGCGCCGAGCAGCGAATGACCGCCCAGGGCGAAGAAGTCCTCGTCCGGGCCGACCGCGCCCGCCCCGAGCGCCTCGCCGGTCCCGAGCACCTTGCCGGTCCCGAGCACCTCGGCGAACAGTCCGCACAGGATCTGCTCGCGCACCGTGCGGGCGGCGCGGCCCTCGCACGGGCCGTCCCCGTCCGCCGAAGGGCCCGGCTCGGGCAGGGCGGCGCTGTCGAGCTTCCCGTTCGGCGTGAGCGGGATCTCGTCGACGCGTACATAGACGGCCGGCCGCAGATGCTGCGGCTGCCGGTCGGTGAGATACGCGCGCAGCTCCGTAAGGTCGAGTTCGCCCTCGGGCACGACGTACGCCACCAGCCGGTCGTCCCGAACGACGACCGCGCAGCGCCGCACCCCCGGATGCTCCGTCACATACGACTGAACGGCGGCCGGTTCGATCCGGAAGCCGCGCACCTTGACCTGGTCGTCCGTACGCCCCAGGTACTCGATGGCGCCGTCGGCACGCCAGCGGCCCAGATCGCCGGTGCGGTACATGCGGCCGCCGTCCGGCGCGGCGACGAACCGCTGTGCGGTGGGCGCGGGCTGACCCACGTAACCGTGGGCCAGGCCCGGCCCGCTCATATAGATCTCACCCGGCACACCCATGGGCACCGGACGCAGATCGGGTCCGAGCACCCAGGCCCGCTTGCCCGCGATCGGCCTGCCGACGGGGACGGGGGAGTCCTCGGTGGTGATGTCGTGGGTCAGGGTGAAGATGGTGTTCTCCACCGGGGAGTAGCCGTTGACGAGGCGCAGGCGCGGGTGGCGCTCCAGCAGGGCCCGTACGTGCGGCACGGACGCCGCCTCGCCGCCGGTCATGAGGTGGCGCACACCGGCCAGAGCGGCCGGGTGCTCGTCGATCAGGTGGTTGAGCAGGCTCGCCGAGAAGTGCGCCGTGGAGACGTCGTGCTCGGTCAGCAGCCGGGCGATGACGCCCGGGTCGGTGGAGTGGCCCGGCTGCAGCACGCACGTGGCGCCGTGCAGCAGCGGCCCGAGGAGTTCGAGGGCGAAGGCGTCCCAGGACACCGGGGAGCACTGGAGCCACACCGCGCCCGCGCCGAAGTCCGTGTACGTCTGATCGAGGAGGGTGGCGGTCAGCGCCCGGTGCGGGGTGAGCACGCCCTTGGGTGTGCCGGTCGAACCGGACGTGAACATCACGCACGCGACATCCTCCGGAGCGACCACGGTGTCCGGGGCGCACCGGGGAGCGGCCGCGATCGCGTCGGCGTCCGCGTCCACCAGGACCTGCGGCGTGGCCGGGACGAGACCGGCGAGGTCGCGTGCGGTCACCACCATCGGGGCGCTCGTCCGGTCCAGCGCCTCGGCAAGACGTGCCGCGGGGAACCGCGGGTCGAGCATCGTGTAGCCGGCCCCGGCGGCCAGCGCGCCGAGAACGGCGACGGCCAGCTCCTCGTCGCGCTCAAGCAGGACCCCGACCACGTCCCCGGGACGCACCCCGCGCCCGATCAGATGGTGCGCCAACTGGTGTGCCCGTTCCGCGAGTCGGGCGTACGTCACCCGCTGACCGCCGCATATCAGGGCCGTCGCCTCGGGGGCGCGTGCGGCGTGTTCGGCGACGATCGCGTGGACGGGGCGCGGGTCGGACGCGCGTACGGAGCCGGTCCACCGCTCGGACACGGCGAGCCGTTCCCGCGCGTCCATCACGTCGAGGGCGCTGAGCGGCAGCTCCGGATCGCGGACGGCCTCCGCCAGCAGACGGGTGAACCGCTCCATCATCAGCTCGGCGGTCTTGCGGTCGAACAGGTCGGTGGCGAACTCCAGATACCCGGCCAGACCACCCCGGCTCTCGTGCAGCGACAGCGTCAGGTCGAACTTGGCCGCCAGGTTGGGCACATCGATGGGAGTGCAGCTGGTGCCCGCGAGTGCGGCGGCCGGGGACGTGTTGTTCTGCAGGACGACCATGACCTGGAACAGCGGGTGCCGGTCGGTGGCCCGGACCGGGTTGAGATCCTGGACGAGCTGGTCGAAGGGCAGGTCCTGATGGTCGTACGCGGCCAGGTCGGTGCCGCGGACGCGGCGGAGCAGTTCGGTGAAGGTGGGGTCGCCGCCGGTGTCCGTGCGCAGCACCAGGGTGTTGACGAAGAAGCCGACCAGGTCGGCGAGTGCCTCGTCCGCGCGGCCCGCCACAGGGGTGCCCAAGGGGATGTCGGAGCCGGCGCCGAGGCGGGTCAGCAGGGCCGCGAACGCCGCCTGGACCACCATGAACGAGGTCACGCCGTTGGCCCGGGCGAGCGCCGACAGCGCCGTGTGCACGTCCGTGTCGACCCGCACCGGAAGGGACTCCCCCCGGTGGGTCGGGCGGGCCGGACGCGGCCGGTCCGTCGGCAGGTCGAGCTGGTCCGGGATGCCCGACAACCTCTCGCGCCAGTAGGCCAGTTGCTGATGGGCGAGGGAGTCGGCGCCGGCCGGGTCGCCCAGGTGTTCCCGCTGCCAGAGTGTGTAGTCCGCGTACTGCACCGGCAGCGGGCGCGAGGCCGGAGCCGAACCGGTCCTGCGGGCGGCGTAGGCGGTCGCCATGTCGTCGAACAGCGGACGCAGTGACCAGCCGTCCCCCGCGATGTGGTGCAGGGTCACGAGCAGGGTGTGCTCCTGTTCGCCGGTGCTCAACAGCAGTACCTTCAGGGGCGGTTCGGCGGCCAGGTCGAACACATGCCGGGCCGCCGCGGTGACGGCCTCCGCCACCCCCGAGGCGGCGACGGCCGACGCCTCGAAGACGCCGTCCAGTTCCTCCGCGCCCAGGACGCGCTGGTAGGGCACCCCGTCCGCGACCGGGTACACGGTGCGCAGCGCCTCGTGCCGCAGGACCGTGTCCGTGACGGCGGCCCGCAGCGCATCGCCGTCCACCGGGCCCGCGACCTCGACCGCGTACTGCACGTTGTACGTGCTCGACCCGCCCTCGACCTGATCGAGCAGCCAGAGCCGGGCCTGCGCGGCCGACAGCGGCACCCGCTCGGGCCGCTCGGCCGCCACCAGAGCGGGCCGGGCACGCCCGCCCGAACCGAGGACCGCGTCGAGCGCGGCGGGCGTACGGTGGGTGAACAGCTCACGGATGCCGACCTCGCAACCCAGCGCCGCCCGGATCCGGTTGATGAGCTTCGCGGCGAGCAGCGAGTGGCCGCCCACGTCGAAGAAGTCGTCCTCGCGTCCCGCCTCCGGCAGGCCGAGCACCTCCGCGAACAGCCCGCACAGGATCTCCTCGCGCGCGGTGCGCGCGCCCTCGGAGGCGGTGGGGACCTGCTCCGGCACCGGAAGAGCGCTCCGGTCGAGCTTGCCGGTGGCCGACAGCGGTAGCCGGTCGAGGACCACGTACGCGTTCGGCCGCAGATGCTCGGGCAGGTGCCCGGCGACATGGCGGCGCAGGGACGGTACGTCCGCCGGACCGTCCGGAACGACGTAGGCGACGAGGATCTTGTCCCCGGGCCGGTCCTCGCGGACGACCACGGCGCTCTGCCGGACACCGGGATGCCCCTCGACCACCGCGCGCACCTCGCCGGGCTCGACGCGGAAACCGCGGATCTTCACCTGGTCGTCGGAGCGGCCCAGGTACTCCACGGTGCCGTCGGCACGCCAGCGGCCCAGGTCGCCGGTGCGGTACATGCGCCGGCCCGGCTCGAACGGGCAGGCCACGAACCGCTCGGCGGTCATCCGTGGCTCGTGCAGATAGCCGTGGGCGAGTCCGGTGCCGGACATGTGGATCTCGCCGGGAACACCGGCCGGGACCGGTTGGAGGTGCTCGTCGAGGATGTACACGCCCTTGGCCGCGACCGGCCGCCCCACCGGGATCGGGCCGACGGTGTCCGCCGGGGCGATGGGGTGGGTGAGCGTGAAGACGCAGTTCTCCACCGGCGAGTAGCCGTTCACCAGGCGCAGAGCCGGATGCCGGTCGAGCAGACGCGCCACGTGCGCGACCGAGGCCGGCTCGCCGCCCGTCAGCACCGTCGTGATGCCGTGGAAGATCTCCGGGTGCTCGTCGACGAGGTGGTTGAGCAGACTGGCCGAGAAGTGCACGGTCGTGACGGAGTGCTTGGTGACGAGCTCGGCCACCACGGCCGGGTCGGTGGCGTGTCCCGGATGCAGGACGCAGGTGGCGCCGTGCAGCAGCGGCCCGAAGAGTTCCAGGGCGAAGGCGTCCCAGGACACCGGGGAGCACTGCAGCCACACCTGGTCCGCGCCGAAGTCGGCGTACGTCTGTCCCAGCAGCGTCGACGTCAGCGCGCCATGGGGCGTCACGACCCCCTTGGGCCTGCCGGTGGAGCCGGAGGTGAACATCACACACGCGACGTCCCGCGCCGACACCGGTACGTCCGGCGCGGTCCGCGGCCGCCGTCCCACCGACTCGTCGTCGACGCGCACCATCCCGGGGAAGCCCAGGTCGGGCACCGAGACGACATGCGCGATCCCGCCCTCCTCGACCAGCCCCGCGAGCCTCGCCCGCGGGAAACGGGGATCCAGCATCGTGTACGCCGCGCCCGCCTTGAGCACGGCGAGCACCGCCACGACGAGGTCGCGGTCCCGGTCGAGCAGAATGCCGACCACGTCACCCGCCCGGACGCCTTCACCGATGAGGTGATGCGCCAACTGGTTCGCGTTCGCGTCCAGTTGGGCGTACGTCAGTCGTGTGTCGGAGGACAGCAGCGCGGTCGCTCGGGGTGTGCGCGCGGCCTGTTCGGCGATGACCTCGTGGAGGGGGCGGCTGATCCCGTCGTCGGAACGGCCGCTCCACTGGTCGAGCAGCAGGTTCCGCTCCGCCGGTGTCAGCAGCTCCGCGCGGCCGATGGAGGTGTGCGGCGCGGCGGCGAACACGGCGAGGGCGCGGGCCAGCAACCGCGCGAAGCGCTCGGCGGTGCCGCGGTCGAACAGGTCGGTCGCGTATTTGAGGGTGCCGGTGATCCCGTCGCCCGACTCGGCCAGATCGAGGGTGAGGTCGAACTTGGCCACATCGAGGTCGACGACCTCGTGCTCGGCGCGCAGCCCTGTGAAGTCCGCCGTGCACGGCGGGGTGTTCTGCAGGACCAGCATGATCTGGAAGAGCGGGTGACGCGACAGCGAGCGCTCGGGGTTGAGTTCCTGGACGAGCTGGTCGAAGGGCAGGTCCTGATGGTCGTACGCGGCCAGGTCGGTGTCGCGGACACGGCGGAGGAGATCGGTGAAGGCGGGGTCGCCGCCGGTGTCCGTGCGCAGCACCAGGGTGTTGACGAAGAAGCCGACGAGACCGTCCAGCGCCTCGTCGCTCCGCCCGGCGACCGGGGAGCCGAGGCAGATGTCGGTGCCCGCGCCGAGCCGGGTCAGCACGGCGGCCACCGCGGTGTGCAGGACCATGAACATGGTGCTTCCGGTGTCCCGGGCCAGGGACCGCAGACGCTCGCGCGTCCGCGCGTCCACGGAGAACGGCACCGTGTCCCCGTGCGGGCCGCGCACCGCGGGCCGGGGGCGGTCGGTGGGCAGGGTCGACTCCGCGGGGAGCCCCGCGAGGACGGACTTCCAGTACGCGGCCTGCCCCGCCAGCGCGCTCGCCGGGTCCTCCGGCGTGCCCAGGGCGTCGCGCGCCCACAGGGAGTAGTCCGCGTACTGCACCGCCGGCGCGGGCCGAGCGGGCTCGGCGCCCCGCACCCTGGCGTTGTACGCCTCCGCGAGATCGCGCAGCAGCGGCGCCGTCGACCAGCCGTCGCCCGCGATGTGGTGCAGCACGAGCAGCAGGACGTGATCGTCGTCCGCGAGCCGCAACAGATGCGCGCGCAGCGGAATGTCGTACGCGAGATCGAACGCCACCGAAGCCAGCTCGCGCACCCGGGAGTCGAGGCCGTCCTCGGTGACGTCGCCGACCGTCCATGGCACGTCGGCCCGGTCGAGCACCCGCTGCACCGGCACGTCCCCGACGACAGGGAAGACGGTGCGCAGCGCCTCGTGCCGCCCCACCACATCGGCCAGCGCGACCCGCAGCGCCCGCGCGTCCAGCGTGCCGCGCAGCCGAAGGGTGAGCGGGATGGTGTACGTGGCGCCGCCCTCGACCTGATCGAGGAACCACAGCCGCGCCTGGGCGAAGGACATCGGGACCGGGTTCGGCCGCTCGGGCCCGCGCACCAGGGCGGGGCCGGCCGCGGCCGCGGCACCGACACGCCGCGCCAGTTCGCGCGGGGTGCGGGCGGCGAAGACGTCGGTGACGCGCAGCCGCACCCCGAGCGTCGCGCGGACCCTGCCGATCAGGGTCGCGACCAGCAGCGAGTGGCCGCCGAGTGCCAGGAAGTCGTCGTCCACGCCCACCGACGCGACCCCGAGGAGCTCCGCGAACAGGGCGGACAGCGCTTCCTCGGTCGCGGTCCCGGCGGCGCCGCCCGCACCCGTGACCACCGCCGGTTCGGGCAGGGCGGTCCGGTCGAGCTTGCCGTTGGCGGTCAGCGGCAGCGCGTCCAGCTGTACGTACATCGACGGCACGAGATGCTGGGGCAGCAGGTCGGCGGCGTAGGCGCGCAGCTCCGCCACGTCGAACGGACGGTCGGTGACGGCGTACGCGACCAGGCGCCTGTCGTCCGGGGCGGCCTCCCATACGGTGACCGCGGCCTGCCGTACGAGCGGATGCGTGGTCAGGGCCGCCTGGACCTCGGCGGGTTCGACGCGGAAGCCGCGGATCTTGATCTGTGCGTCGGCCCGGCCGAGGAACTCCACGGCTCCGTCGCGCAGCCGCCCCAGATCGCCGGTGCGGTACATGCGGCCACCGTCCGGCCCGGCCACGAACCGCTCGGCGGTCAGACCCGGCTGCCCGAGGTAGCCGTGGGCCAGTCCCGCGCCCGCCATGTAGATCTCGCCGGTGTCGCCCTCCGCGACCGGGCGCAGATCCGGCCCGAGGATCCGTACGGACTTGGCGGCGAGGGGGCGGCCGACGGGAATGGTGGTGTCGGTCGGCCGTATGCGGTGGGTCAGGGTGAAGACGGTGTTCTCGACGGGGGAGTAGCCGTTGACCAGGTGCAGATCGGGCCGGCGGTCCAGCAGCGCGTGCACATGCCGGGGAGAGGCCGTCTCACCGCCCGTCATGACCTGCGTGACGCCGTCGAAGGTGTGCGGGTAGGCGTCGACCAGGTGGTTGAGAAGGCTGGCCGAGACGTGCACGGTGGTGACGCCGTGCTCGTGGATCAGCTCCGTGATGGCGGACGGGTCCGTGGTGTCACCGGGCTGCAGGACGCAGGTCGCGCCGTGCAGCAACGGCCCGAAGAGCTCCAGCGCGAAGGCGTCCCAGGAGACGGGGGAGCATTGCAACCACACGCGGTCGGCGCCGAAGTCCGTGTATGTCTGCCCGCACAGGGTCGCTGTCAGCGCCCGGTGCGGAGTGACGACGCCCTTGGGCCTGCCGGTGGAGCCGGAGGTGAACATCACGCATGCGGAGTCCTCGGGCGACACGGCGACGCGCGGCGAGAAGTCCGGCCGGGCCGCCACGTCAGGGGCGGACGGGTCCACCGTCGACCAGCGCGGGGCGGCGAAGACGCCGCCCGGCTCCGCGACGACGGTACGGACCCCGGCGTCCTCGCACACCGACACCAGGCGCCTGGCCGGGAACCGCGGGTCCAGCATCGTGTACGCGGCGCCCGCCTTGAGCACGGCGAGCACGGCGACGACGAGGGGGATGCCCCGGGGCAGGCACACGCCGACCACGTCACCCGGGCGCACACCGTCCGCGACCAGGTGGTGGGCCAGCCGGTTGGCGCGCTCATCCAGGTCCCGGTAACCGACCCGGGCGCTCCCGCAGACCAGGGCGGTCGCTTCGGGGGTGCCCCCGGCCCGGCGCTCGAACAGTTCGTGCACGACGTCGGCTTGCTGTGGCCTGATCACCGCACCTCACTCCTACCCGTCTCGGTTGTCGGTCGTGTCGCTCGTGTCGGTTCTGTCCGTCGGGGAGCGTCAGCCGCGCAGGGCGGCGAGGCTCGCGGGGCGCAGATCCGTCCAGTGGGTCTCGACGTACGCGAGGCACGCGGCCCGGTCGGCGGGTCCGTGCGCCGTGTTCCAGCCGGAGGGGACGTCGATGGCGGCGGGCCACAGGGAGTGCTGGTTCTCGTCGTTCACCAGCACGAGGAAGTCGGTGTCGGTGGCGTCGAAGGGGTTGGTCATCGCGGGGCTCCTTCGGGTTCGATGGGTGCTTCAGCGGGTGCTTCGTCGGAGGGGGCCGGCGCGGCGGCGGGGCCGGTGCCGAGCCGGGGGACCGGGCGCGGACCGCAGACCGTTTCGACGGCGGCGGCGATGGCCAGCGCGTCGCGGGTACGGGGTGGTCCGAAGACGGATACGCCCACAGGGAGCGCGTCGTGCGGTCCGGCGGGGACGGTGATGTGCGGGTAACCGGCCAGGGCCGGGACCGTCGAGGTGTTGCGGGCCCGCCGGTCGCCACCCGCGTGGTCCACCGGCCACGCCGGATCGCTGGTCGGCGCGATGACGGCGGACAGGCCGTGCCCGCTCATCGCGTCGTGCAGCAGCGCGCGGGCCCACTGCCGGGCGCGGGCGCGCTTGGCAGCGGCCTCGGCGCGCTGCGCGTCGGTGACCGCCAGGGCGCGTTCGAACAGATCCTGGCCGAACGGCGCCTCCAGCGCCCTCGTGGCCTCGATCAGCGCGGCCAGGGTGGGCGGCGCCCCTCCGCGACCGGCCAGATAGCGCTCCACGCCGGGCCGGAACTCCGCCACCAGCGCGTCCAGGGCGTCCTCCAACACGCTTGAGTCCAGCGGCAGTCCAACAGGGATGACGGTGGCGCCCGCCGCGGTGAGCGCGGTGACGGTCCGGTCGAGGGCCTGCCGGGCGGCCGGGGCCATCCGTCGTCCCGGCCAGACCCCGAGGCGCAACCCGGCCACACCGACCGGTCCGGGCCACGCCTCGCCGGTCAGAGCGGCGAGACAGACCGCCGCGTCGGCGCAGCTGCCCGCCAGAATTCCCGGCGTGTCCAGGACCGTGGAGATCGGCACGATGCCGCCCGTCGGCAACAGGCCGAGTTCGGGCTTCACCCCGACGATCCCGGTGATGGACGCGGGACACACGACCGAGCCGTCGGTCTCCGTGCCGATGGCCAGCGGGGCCAGGCCGGCGGCCACCGCGGCGGCCGAACCGGACGACGAACCGCCGGGGCTGTGGTCGAGCGCGTGCGGGTTCCACGTCTGACCCCCGGTCCCCGACCACCCCTCGATCCCGTCGATGGAACAGAAGTTGCCCCATCCGGACAGATTCGTCTTGCCGACCACCACGGCGCCCGCGGCCCGCAGCAGCCCCACCACGTCGGCGTCCGACGCCGGAGGGTGCTGCGTCAGCAGCGGCGAACCGGCCGCCGTGGCAAGCCCACGGGTGTCCACGTTGTCCTTCACCAGGACCGGCACCCCTTCGAGCGGGCGCCCGCCACCGGCGGCCAGGCGCCGGTCGCTGTCCCGCGCCTGGGCACGGGCGGTCGGGTCGACCGCGTACACCGCGTTGACCCGCGGGTCGACGGCCGCGATCCGTCCCAGGCACGACTCCACCAGATCGACGGCCCGTACGGCCCGTACATCGCGCCGCCGCAGTCGCAGCCGCTGGCCCAGCTCGGCCAGAGAGGGCCACGGGCCCGTGAACTCAGCCCCCGTGAACTCAGTCAAGGCGGGCCTCCCGCAGCGTGCGCGACGTGAGGAACACCGCGATCGCCGCGGCCGCGACGACTCCGTGCAGGCCAAGCGTCACCGCGAAACCGAAGGAGTCGACGGCCACCCCCATGACGAGGTTGCCGATCAGCGGAGCGGCGAACGACAGAAGAGACATCAGCGCCATCACCCGGCCGCGCATCTCCGTCGCCGCACAGCGCTGGATCAGCGACATCAGCACCAGGCTCGCCTGTGCGGTGACCGCGCCCATCAGGCCGTACCCGGCGGCCGCCGCGGCCACCGAGTGGACCTGGCCGAGCAGGACGAGCAGCAGAGCCTGCCCGGCCACGCACACCACCAGTACGGCGGCGGCCCGCCGGCGGACCGGCAGCGCGAGGCTCGTCAGGAACGCGGCGGCGGCGCCGACCGTGAACGCCGACAGCAGCACGCCCGCGCCCGTGGTGCCGGCGTCGAGGGAGTCGGCGAGCAGCACCAGGCCGACGTTGATCGGCCCGGCGCCCGCCAGCTCCACCAGTCCGACCACGCACAGCAGCAGACGAAGATGCCGGTGCCGAGCCGCGTACCGCATCCCCTCGGCGACCCGCGTGATGAGCCGGGCCTGGTCCCGCGGGGTCTCCTGCGGCATCCTCTGCGGGACATCCCGCGTCTTGCGCGCCGACCGAGCCGCCCGCGCCCGCCCCGGTCGGCATACCGCCACCGCCACCGCCGACACCAGGAAGCTCACCGCGTTCGCGGTGGCCACCGCCACCATCCCGCCGATCCCGAGCAGCCACGCGCCGACCGGCCCGCCCGCCGCCTGACCGGCGCGCAGACCGATCAGGTACAGGGCGTTGCCCCGCACCAAGTGCTCCGGCGGCAGAAGCAGGGGGCGCAGGGCGCCGCTCGCGGGCAGGAAGAACGCGCCCAGCAGACCCAGCACCGCGGCGACGGCGAACAGCACGGGCACCGAAGGACCGGTGATCGCCACGGCGACCGCCGCGACGGCCATCAGCGCGCCTCGGGCCACGTCCGACCACACCATCACGCGCGCCGGACCGTGCCGGTCGGCCACCGCGCCCGCGCCGAGCAGCGCGGCGAGCCGCGGCACACCGGCCAGCGCGAGCACCGTGCCGGCGGTCGCCGCACTGGTCGCCTCCACCACCGTCGACGCGAGGGCGATGGTCCACGCCGCGTCACCGACGCTCGACAGGCCGGTGGCGCCGACGAACGACAGATAGCGGGGGGAGACCGGGCCTGTTCGCACGGGGGTGGCCTCCGCGGTGCCGGTGGGCATCAGCGCGCTTCCGAGGGGAGCGGTGACGCCGCCCGGTCCGGTCCGGCCGACGGCACCCAGACGTCCTCGGCGGACAGGGCGTCCGGACGGTACTTGCCCAGCGCGCTGATCAGCAGCCGCATCTCCAGGGCGATGCACTCGGCCAGGCGCCGCAGACCGGCCCGCGGATCCTCGTCCACGGCCAGCAGCGCCGCCCGGCCGAGACCCACCGCGCGGGCGCCGAGGGCGAGGGACTTCACCGCGCGCGCCCCTTCCCACATCCGCCCGGACACCAGCAGACAGCCGTCGGGGTCACCGACGCGGCGCAGGCACTCGGCGAGCGGCAGTCCGACGCCGGACAGGAACGCCTTGGGCGCCCAGCCCGACCCGCCCTCCGCGCCGTCGACGGTGACGGAGTCGGCCCCGGCGGCCCAGGCCACCCGGGCGGCCTCGCCCACGTCGCGGCCGGGCGGCAGCTTCACCCACACCCGGGCCCGCGGATAGTTGTTGCGCATCAGCCGGATCTGCTGGCGCAGCACCTCCTCGGTGAACGTGCCGGGGCTGGCGCAGCGCAGTTGCCGTCCGCTCGCCTCGTCGAAGACCCGCTCCAGGGCGAACTGTCCGGCCAGCGCGGCCGCCCCCGTGTCGTCGACGACCGTCATCCCGCCGAGCCCCGGTTTGGCGCCCTGGCCGACCTTCAGCTCCAGTGCGAGCCGGCCGCTGTCCAGCAGGGGGAGGGCCGACGGCGCGCTGTAGACGAGGTTCCAGACCTCGGCGTCGGCGTCCTCGGTGCTCTGCTGCACGACCACACCGCCGATCCCGTCGGGCACGGCGTCCGCGTAGGCCCGTACCCGTCCCAGGAGCGTGGCGCCTTCGGCGCCGGTGAGCTGGCCGGAGCCGTTGACCGGAGCGACGTTCTCGCCGATCACCATCGGGATGCCCAGCTCGCCCGCCTGCCGGCCCGCGGCCCGCCCGAGGTCGGCGCTGGCTACCTGCGTCGAGCCGAACGCCGACAGGTACAGCGGCAGCGAGGAGGCGAATCCGCCGATCTCCGTGCCCAGTTCGACGTCGCCGTGGAGCGGTTCACGCCCGAGGTCGATCAGCTTCTCCAGCCGCCGCGGCATGAACACCGGGGGCACGAGCCGGGCGTCGTCCAGGCCGTCGCCGTCGCCGCCGCGCCGGTCGCCGCCGTGCTCGTCGACGGCGCCGAACAGCGCGCGGCCGTAGTCGTGCAGCGCGGGGAAGGCCGCCGCCGGCCCGCCGCGGGCGCGTTCGCGCACCTCCGCGTCGGGGAAGTGGTCGGCTCGCAGGACACTCATGGAGCCACCACCCCGGGGACCTTGGGGAAGGCGCTGGCCTGCCACACCGAGTGCAGCCCGGCGATGTACCGGGTCAGGCGCTCCAGGCCGATCCCGAAACCGGCGCTGGCGGGGATGCCCTCGCGGACGACCTTCAGGTACCAGGCGTACTTGGCGGGGTTCTCGCCGGTCTCCCGCATCCGGGCGATGATCGTGCCGTAGTCGTGCTCGCGCTCTCCGCCGCTGCACAGCTCGCCGTAGCCCTCGGCGGCCAGCAGGTCGAAGTTGCGCAGATACCCGGGCCGCTCGGCGTTCTCCTTGTCGTAGAACCCGCGTGAGCCCTTGGGGTAGTCGGTCACGAAGAAGGGCTGGTCGGCCTTGGACGACAGCAGTGCCTCACCGGCCCAGTCGATCTCCGCGTCCGGATTCTGGTCGTGGCCCATGGAGTGCAGGTCGGCCACGGCGGACGCGTGGGTGCGCCGGCCGAACGGCTGCTGCGACAGCAGCCCCGTGAACGCGTCGGTGTCCCGGCCGAGTTCGGCGAGCTGCTCCGGAGCGCGCTCCACGACCCGGCGCACGATGTGCTTGACCACCCCCTCCGCGACCGCCATCGCGTCGTCGCGGGTCGCCCCCGCGATCTCCACGTCGATCTGGTGGAACTCGGCGAGGTGCCGGCTGGTGGAACTGGTCTCCAGCGGCTCCAGGCGGACGTTCGGGGCCACGCAGAAGATGCGGTCGAAGGCGGTCAGCGACGCCTGCTTGTACAGGATCGCGCTGGTCATCAGCTTGTAGCGGTGACCGTAGTAGTCCACGTCGACCTGCTTGGCGCCCCGCGCTCCGGGGTCGGTCACCGGGCCCATCACCGGGGGCAGCAGCTCGGTGAACTCCTGCCCGGACAGATACTCGCGGGCCGCGTCCAGCATCGTGTGCTGCGTCTTGAGCACGGCCCGGGTGACCGGCGACGTCAGGTGGGCACGCGGGTCGCCGGGCGAGGTGGTGTCTTGCTGGGTGATGTCCATGCCGGACTGTCTCCTTCGTGAGGTGGCGGGGCGTCTTCGCGGTGGCGGGGCGTCGGGTGCCGGACGGTCAGCCGACGCCGAGCGTCGTGCCGTCGGCGCTCACGGCTCGTTCCAGAGCGGCGCCGTCGAAGGTCTGTTCCACGTAGGACAGCGAGCGCAGGAGCTGCGCGGCGTCGGCCTCGTGACGGCCGTCCGTCTCCACGAGGCCGCCGAGCGGAAGGGCGCCGGTGTGCGACCACCGCAGCCGGCCGGTCGCGTCGACGGTCGCGCGCGTGCGGCCCGCGTTGTCGGGATGCAGGCAGTACGGCACGTCGAGATAGCCCCGCCGCACCGCCCGCACCAGGGCCCTGCCCAGGTCGGCGTCGAGGTTCAGGACGGCCTCGACCAGGGCTCTGGCCTCGGCGAGGATGCCGGTGTCCGGCGGGTCGGGCCGCACCGCCGAGCGCTCGTCATCGGCCGCCGCGCCGGCGATCCGCAGCGCGGTCACGTTCTCCTCGACGGTGGGAATGCGATGGGCCTCGGCGGCCGTCTTCACGATCAGCCGCGCCGCCCCGGTCCGCACCGCCAGCCGGGCGGCCTGCGCGAGGAGTTCGCTCGCACCGCCTTCGGTCCTTGGGTAGACGCCCATGTAGGTGTAGAGCACGACGTGCCAGTCGGCTCCGGCGAGGAGTTCGGCGGACAGCAGGCGCAGGGCGCGTACCGCCTCGGCGTCCTGCTCCGGGTGCGTCTGCTGCGCGTAACTGAGGGACACGCTCTGCACGCCGTGCTGCCGGAAGAACATCCCCTCCAGCACACTGATGGCCACGAGCAGGCTCGGCGGGCAGAGCTGACCCATCATGCAGCCGCCGAAGGACTCCAGGTGCGGCCGTACGCCGGTCCCGCCCAGCTCCGCGAGGAGCTCGCAGGACTCGGCCCAGTGACGCACCGCGTCGGCGACGGGGACACGGCTGTAGGGCAGGCAGTACGAGAGGGGGCCGCCCTCGCTCGCGTGGAGGCCGCACGCGCCGAGCGCGGCGAAGATGTCCTGCGGCCGGGCCGAGCCGTGCCGCACCTGCACAGGGAAGGTGTCGTCGTGCAGCCCGTTGAGGACTTCGCGGGTGAACTCGGGAGGGTAGGCCACGATCGGGTAGCCGTTCAGCGGATCGCCCGCGGCCAGCGCCGAGTAGACGGCGGCATGGTCGCCCACGCGGGTGAAGCTGTCCAAGGTGATCGTGCCGACCGCGCACACCCCGGCCTCCCGCACGGCGTGCAGACCGGCGCGCATCCCCGCGGGGTCGCCGATGCCCATTCTCGGCTGGATGACGAGCCGGCCGGACGCCGTGGCCCGGGCGACGAAGTCCCCGAAGGACCGCCCGGGTCCGGCCGTATCCACTGTCATGACGACACTCCCTGCGGCAGACGCGCCAGGAAGGAGCGGAACGCGCCCATTCCGCCGCTGTCCTCGAACACGCCGTCGAAACCGGCCTCGGTGAGCGCCGAGGCGCGCTCGCGCCCGCCGGCCCCGCCGATGCCGAGCTTGCCGCCGATGACGACGGAGGTCCGCGCCAGCTCGTCGCGGGCCCGCAGCTTGCCGATGACCCGCTTTCCCTCGTGGAAGCCGTGGCCGTTGACGCTGCTGATCACGACCAGGTCGGGGTTGAGGCGGAGGCAGTTGTCGAGCAACAGCTCGTCGGGGACGCAGGCGCCCAGGTTCACCACCTCGTGCCCCCACTCCTCCAGCAGGAGCTGGAGGTACACGAGGTTCCAGGTGTGCGCGTCGGAGGCGAGGCTGGTGACCATGGTGCGCAGCCCTTGTATGTCGCCCGGCTGTCGTCGGTTCAAGGCGGTGCTCATCTCTCTTGTGAAGGGATGGACGGTGCGCGGGGCGTTCTCAGTCCCAGCCGGTGGTGTTCTTGGACTGCGCGACGGTGGCGGACCCGGCCGCCGCGTGCCCGCTGATGTCGCCCGCCGACCCGTCGGTGAGCGTCACGGCCCCGAGGGCCGGGACGGTGGCGAGAACGAGGACAGCGACAAACTTCGTAAAGCGGGCACCGGTGGGCATGCGAACTCTCCTCTTGTGAAGGACCGTCGGGGTGACCCGGCCGCCGCACCCCGTGGTGGGGGCGCCCTTGCGCCGGTGGAAGAAGATTCCCGCGCCGCCCCCGCGCGCCGCTAGGTCTGACCGGTGTCCTGATCCGGCCCTCGCATAGACCGTCCACCCTCGTCCCCGGTGCCGCAGAGCCCGTCGTAGAACTGCGGCACCAGTGCCGCCGAGCAGGCGGCGACACGGGCGCCCCGAAGCGCGTACTCGCACTTCAGCGTGCGCGTCACGAACACACGCGCCGTGTCCTCCGCCTCGCACAGCGAATCGGCGGTCACGTAGACCCCGACCGTCAGCCTCAGGTCCGCGTCCGGATGGATGCTGATGTGCTGGATCCCTTCATGCCGACGTGCGTGGGACCGGAAGATCGCCCTGAGGCGCTCGGGCTCAGGGGGATCGACGGCCAACCGGACCCGTGCGTGAACAAGCTGCATCGTCCGAGCTTGCTGAAGGCGACGCGGAGCCAACAAGACCAGCTCGCGGCCGGTCTATGCCAGGTCCCGAAACGGCCAGCTCCACGGCGGTTTTCGGTCAGAGAATGTGGGCATCTCCCGCCGTTCCCCGCGGCTTGATAGCAATGGTGTGATAGGGATCGACGGGTGGACTCAGGGGGCGGGGTGCTGGACGCGCTCGGACTGGACGACACCTGCGCGCACGTCTACAAGGCCCTCCTGGCCCAGCCGCAGGCGGACCTCGACGAACTGCGGGGGATACTGGGCCTCTCCGAAGCCGAACTGGGCGACTCGCTGGACAAGTTGAGCGGACTGGCGCTGATCCGCCCCTGCCTCGAGGAACCCCACATCTTCCGCGCCGTCGACCCGGAGCTGGGCATCCAGGCCCTCATCGCACAGCAGCAGGAACGGCTCGTGGCCGAACAGCAGCGGGTCGAGCGGCTCCGCGCCGCCGCCACCCGCCTCGCCGCCGACTTCGCCGCCAGCCGCCCCCGCAAGAGCGTGGCCGACGTCGAACAGCTGGAGGGGATCGAGGAGATCCGGGACCGCATCCACGTGCTCGTCCGGGAGGTCAAGGCCGAGGTGATGACCTTCGCCCCCGGCGGTGCGCAGAGCGCCGCCAGCATGGACGCGGCCAAACCGCAGGACGAGGAACTCCTCGGCCGCGGCGTGCGCATGCGGACGCTGTACCTCGACAGCGTGCGGAACAGCCCGGCCACCGTCGCCTACGCCAAGTGGCTCACGGAAGTCGGCGGCGAGGTGAGGACCACGCCCTCCCTGCCGATACGGCTGATGATCCTGGACAGCGATGTCGCCATCGTGCCGGTCAACGGGGAGAACAGCGCCGCCGGCGCCCTCGTCCTCGGCGCGGACGGCATGCTCACCGCACTCTGCGCCCTGTTCGACTCCCTGTGGGAGAAGGCCACCCCGCTCGGCGGTGCCGCCCGCGACCGCGACGAGGACGGCGTCACCCCCCAGGAGGCCGAAGTCCTCAAGATGCTGGCCCACGGCCTCACCGACGAGGCCGTCGCCAAACGCCTCGGGGTCTCCCCGCGCACCGCACGCCGCATCGCCGCCGACCTGATGGAGAAGCTGGGAGCGCGCAGCCGCTTCCAGGCGGGTGCGCGGGCGGTCGCGAAGGGCTGGCTGAGAGGGGACGAATAGCACCATGCCCGAGCACACGCCCGCGGCCCCGCCCGACCCCGGACTCTTCGGACCGGCGTCGGTCACCTGGCAGGTCCACTCCGACCCCATGATGTGGGTCGCCGGGATCCGCGCCCTCTACCTCCAGGCCCTCCACCCCCGCGCGGTCCGCGGCGTCATGCAGAACTCCGACTTCCGCAAGGACGCCTGGGGCCGCCTGATGCGCACCGCCCACTTCGTCGGCACCACCACCTACGGCACCACCGAGGCCGCCGAGAAGGCGGGCGCCCGCGTGCGCAGGATCCATACGATGCTCACGGCCACCGACCCCGACACGGGGGAGCGGTACGGCGTAGACGAGTCCGGGCTGCTGCTCTGGGTGCACTGCGCGGAGATCGACTCCTACCTCCATGTCGTACGCCGGTCAGGGATCCGGATGCCGGACGCGCTCGCCGACCGGTACGTCGACGAACACCGGCGGAGCGCCCGGCTGGTCGGCCTCGACCCCGACGACGTACCCGGCTCCACGGCCGGACTCGCCGCGTACTTCGACCAGGTGCGCCCCGAGCTGGCCGCCGGGCCCGACGCCCGCGCCGTCGACGACTTCCTGCGGAGCCCGCCGACGCACCCCCTGCTCGTCCCGGCGCGCGCCCTGCTGTGGCGGCGTGTGGCCGATCTGGCGTATGCCTCCCTGCCGTCGTACGCCCATGAGCTGTACGGCAGAGCCGCCCCACCGCCCGCCACGGTGACCCGGCGCCTGACCCTCACCGGCACCGCCCTGCGCGCCGTCCCCTCACGTGTGCGCTGGCAACTTCCGCCCCGGCACATCCTGCGCGCCATGGCCCGCCTCGGGCCCGGCAGCCGCCCCGTCCCGTACAAACTCGACAGTCGGGCCGCCATACTGGACGGGCCGGGGAGGGCGCAGCGAGGCAACGGGGGCGACAGCACGAGATGGCGGAAACCAGGCTGATCCAGAGCCGCTACCGGCTTCTGGATCTGATCGGGCGCGGAGGCATGGGCGAGGTGTGGCGGGCGCGCGACGAGTCGCTCGGCCGCCAGGTCGCCGTCAAATGCCTCAAGCCGATGGGCCACCACCACGACCAGTCCTTCACCCGCGTGCTGCGCGAGCGCTTCCGCCGCGAGGCGCGGGTGGCGGCCGGACTCCAGCACCGGGGCGTCACCGTCGTCCACGACTTCGGTGAGTACGACGGCGTGCTCTATCTGGTGATGGAGCTCCTCGAAGGCCGCAACCTCAGTCAGCTCCTGGAGGACAACAAGCAGCACCCGCTGCCCGTCGCCGACGTCGTGGAGATCGCCGACCAGGTCGCCGCCGCTCTCGCGTACACCCATGAACAGGGCATCGTGCACCGGGACCTGAAGCCCGCGAACATCATGCTGCTCTCCGACGGCACCGTGAAGATCTGCGACTTCGGCATCGCCCGGCTCGGCGCCGACATCGGCTTCACCTCGCGTCTGACCGGCACCGGCATCGCGATGGGCACGCCGCACTACATGTCGCCCGAGCAGATCAGCGGCGAACCCGTCGACCGGCGCAGCGACCTGTACTCCTTCGGCTGCGTGCTCTACGAGATCGCCACCGGCGCCCCGCCGTTCGACCTGGAGGACGCCTGGGCCGTCCTCGTCGGACACCGCGACACCATCCCGGAGCCGCCGCGCCGCCACCGCGGCGAACTGCCCGCGTACTTCGAGGACGTCGTCCTCGGCCTGCTCGCCAAGGACCCCGGCGACCGGCCCCCGGACGCGCGGGAGCTGCGCCGCCGCATCGCCGCGGGCCGCGCCACACCCTCGTACGTCCCGACCGTCGTCACGCCCCCGGTGCGCCGCCTCGAGCAGCCGCCGTCCGGCGCGCCGCGGCTGCCCTCCTGGACCCGCGGCATGACCACCGGGCACAAGGCGAGCGGCGCCTCCGTGCTGCGCGCCACCCCGCCCGACGCGGCGGCGGGCCTGACCGGCGAGTGGATCCCGCGCGTCGACGCGCGCCGGACAGCCGTGTCCCGGCAGCCCGAACGCCCCGAGCCGTCCCCGGAGTTGGTGGCCACCCTCACCAGCCGCCACAACGCGGGGCTGAGCCTCGGCAGGCTCGGGCGCTGGGCGGAGGCGGGCGAGGTGCACCGCGCGGTCGCGGCCGAGCGCGAGCACGTCCTCGGCCCCGACCACCCCGACACGCTCGCCAGCCGGTACGAGGTCGGGTTCACGCTCAGCCGCACCGGGCGCGCCGCCGACGCGCTGCGCGAGTACGGCCGGGTCGCCCAGGGACGGGAGCGTTCCCTCGGCCCCGACCACCCCGAGACGCTCGCCGCCCGCCAGGAGACGGCGTACGTACTCGGACAGCTCGGGCGGCACTTCGAGGCCCACCAGGTGTACACCTCGGTGCTCGCCGTCCGTGAGCGCACGGCGGGCCCCGACCACCCGGACACGCTGCGCTGTCGCCACAACCTCGCGTACAACCTCAGCCGCCTCGGCCGTCTGGAGGACTCCTACCGCCTGGCCGAAGAGGTGGCCGCGGCCCGCGCCCGCGTCCTCGGCGCGACCCACCCCGACACGCTCGTCACCCGCTATGAAGTGGCGTACGCGCTCGGCCAGTTGGGCCGCTGGCCGGAAGCCCTGCAGACCTACCGCGAAGTCGCCGATGCGCGGGTGCGGGCGCTCGGCCCCGACCACCCCGACACGCTCGCCGCCCGCTACGAGGTCGGCATCAGCCTCGGCAGGCTCGGGCGCAGCGCCGAGGCCCTGGAGCTGTACCGCGATCTGATCGACGACCGTACGCGCGTCAACGGCCCCGCCGACCCGGAGACCCTGCGGGCACGGCACGGGCTCGGCGTGAATCTCGGCCGGCAGGGCCGCTGGGAGGAGGCCCTCGCGGAGGCGCGGGACGTGTGCGCCATACGGGAGCGGGTGCTCGGCGCGGACCATCCCGACACGCTGGTCAGCCGCAGGGAGGTCGCGGTCGGCCTCGGCTGGCTCGGCCGCTGGGCCGACGCGCTCACGGAGTACCGCGGGGTCGCCGCCGCCCGCGAGCAGGTCCTCGGCGCCGACCACCCCGACGCGCTCGCCAGCCGCAACGACGAGGCGCACTGCCTGGAGCAGCTGGGCCGCGGCACGGAGGCGGTCGAGCTGTACCGCAGGGTGGCGGCGCTCCGCCAGCGGCGGGCCGCCGGGAGCCACTGAGCGGCGTGGCCGCCCACGGCGGACGGATTCCCGGCCGGCGGCCCCCGTGCTAGGAAGAGTCATGCCCGATCGTGCTGTGTATGACGCCGTCGTCGTCGGCGGTGGCCACAACGGTCTTGTCGCCGCCGCCTATCTCGCCCGCGCCGGACGGTCCGTGCTGCTCCTGGAGCGGCTCGCCGGGACCGGGGGCGCCGCCGTCTCCAGCCGGCCCTTTCCCGGGGTCGACGCGCGGCTGTCACGCTACTCGTACCTCGTCAGCCTCCTCCCCAAGAAGATCGTCCGGGATCTCGACCTGGACTTCAGGGTGCGCACGCGCACCATCTCCTCCTACACCCCGGCCGAGCGTGCCGGCCGCCCCACGGGCCTGCTCGTCGGCGGCGGCGAGGCCCGCACCCGGCAGGCCTTCGCGCGGCTCACCGGGAGCGGCCGGGAGTACGAGGCCTGGCGGAGCTTCTACGCCATGACCGGGCAGGTCGCCCGCCGGGTCTTCCCCACGCTCACCGAACCCCTGCCGAGCCGCGAGGAACTGCGCGCCCGCGTCGACGACGCCACCGCCTGGCGCACCCTCTTCGAAGAGCCCATCGGCACGGCGATCGAGGAACGCTTCGCCGACGACCTGGTGCGCGGGATCGTCCTCACCGACGCCCTCATCGGCACCTTCGCCGACGCCCACGACCCGTCCCTGCGGCAGAACCGCTGCTTCCTCTACCACGTCATCGGCGGCGGCACCGGCGACTGGAACGTGCCCGTCGGCGGCATGGGCGCCCTCACCGGAGCCATCGCCGACTCCGCGCGCATCGCGGGCGCCCGGCTGCGCACCGGATGCGAGGTGACACGGATCGCCACCGACGGGCGGCGCGGCGAAGTCACCTACCGCGAAGGCGACGGCGGCGAGCGGACCGTCGCCGCCCGGCACGTCCTCGTCAACGCCTCCCCACAGGCCCTAGCCACCCTCCTCGGCGACGAGCCGCCCGCGCCCGCCGAAGGCGCCCAGCTCAAGGTCAACATGCTGCTCAAGCGGCTGCCGAGGCTCCGTGACACGTCCGTCGACCCGTGCGACGCCTTCGCCGGGACCTTCCATATCGCCGAGGGGTACGAGGAGTTGGCGACGGCGTACGCCCAGGCCGCCGCGGGAACCCCGCCCACGGCGCCGCCCTCCGAGATCTACTGCCACTCGCTCACCGACCCGACGATCCTCGCCCCCGATCTCGTCGAGCGCGGCCACCACACCCTCACCCTCTTCGGACTGCACACGCCCGCCCGGCTCTTCGCCCAGGACAACGACGCGGTCCGCGCCGTCCTCCTGAAGTCGACCCTCGCCCAGCTCGACGCGCACCTCGCCGAGCCGATCGCCGACTGCCTCGCACTCGACGCGGAGGGCCGCCCCTGCGTCGAGGTGAAGACCCCGCTCGACCTGGAGCGGGACCTGCGGCTGCCCGGCGGCAACATCTTCCACCGCGACCTCGCCTTCCCCTACGCCGAGAAGGGCACCGGGCGTTGGGGCGTGGAGACCCGGCACGCGAATGTCCTGCTGTGCGGGGCGGGCGCCGCGCGCGGCGGGGGCGTCAGCGGCATCCCGGGCCACAACGCCGCCATGGCCACGCTCTACGCCCTCGACGAGCGCGCCTGAGCCCGCAGGAACCGCCGCTGGTCCGCCAGGAACCCGTCCGCGAAGAGTGACCTGGGGGAGAAGAGGGCGGTGAGCGTGGTCCTGGCGCCGGACCGCTCGATGGACCGCTTGACCAGGGAGTGGGCCGCGTCCGGATAGTGCTCGACCGTCAGCGCGCCGCCGCCTGCCAGCACCCCGCGATAGACGCGTTCCGTCTCGGCCGTGTCCACGTTGAGGTCGTGGCCCGCGAGGGTCAGCAGCACCGGTACGCCGCGCAGGGCCCGCAGGTCGTCCGTCGCGTCGGCCGTGTGGTTCCTGGAGATGAAGCCCCAGCGCGCGGCGGTCATGCCGTCGGTGTCGCCGCCCGTCGACTTCACGTACTCCTCGAACGGGGCGTGGCGTTTCAGCAGCCGACGGGTGGCGTCGCTCCGCGCCACCTCGGTCCTGACGCGGGCCCGGGACGCGCCGTCGGCGCGCAGTCCGGCGAGGAGGTGGTAGCGGCCCTGGCGGAGCCAGTTGACCGCGGGCGAGACGGCGATGACGAAACTCACCGGCGTCCTGGCGGCGACCTTCGGCAGGACCCAGCCCGCCTGACTGGCGCCCCAGAGCCCTATCCGGTCGCCGTCGATGTCCGGCCTCGCCCGCGCCCACGCGATGGCGGCGGCCACCTCGTCGGCCCGGTCCGCCATCGACTGGCCGAGCCAGTCGCCGGGAGCGCCCGCGACGCCGGGTTTGTCCCAGGAGAGGGAGGCGTACCCGGCTCGCGCGTTCGCCTCCCACATGGGTTTGTAGCCGTCCTCGTGGGTGGCGTCGACGGGCCCGTCGCCATGGACGTACACGACGAGTCCGTGCCGCTCGCGGCCGTCCCGGGGCGTGGCGAGCACGCCGCGCAGGGTGTGGCCGCCGTGACGGATCGAGACCCGCCGCTCGTCCATGGCGTAGGAGTTCTGCCACAGCACCACACCGCCGAGTCCGGCGGCGACAGTCAGGGCGGCGACGAGCGTCCACACGGCGATGCGGAGCCCGCGCCGACGGGGCTTGATCGACTTGAGAGACGGGCGCATGGGAGGCGACCTCCACTGTTCGGATTGCCGGGGGAGCGAAAACTATCATTACTTATACGATCGTGCGGTGGGTGATAGGTTTGGGTTCTGGTGGCAACGCGGAAATCCGGATGGCAGTGAGAGAGGGTGGCGGCATGGAAGCCGATGCGAAGAGCGTGGGGACGGGCGCCGACGGCGGACCGGTGACGGTCCTGCGGGGCGTTCCGGCGGGTGCCGGACGCCGGGCGGCCGAGCTGTACTGGGAGGCCTTCGGCCGCAAACTCGGCCCCGCGCTGAACCCGCCGGACAAGGCGGTGCCCTTCATCGCGGCCCACCTCGACGGCGACCGCGCGGTGTGCGCCCTCCTCGACGGGCAGCTCGTCGGCCTCGCCGGCTACCAGCTCGGCGGCCGCTCCCTCACCGGCGGATCGGCCGCCGCCGTGCTGCGCGCGTACGGTCATGTGCGAGGGCTGCACCGGCTCCTGCTCCTCGCCCTCTTCGAACGCCGGCCGGCGCCGCGGCAGCTCGTGATGGACGGCATAGCCGTGGACGCGCGCATGCGGGGCCGCGGAGTCGGGAGCCTGCTCATAGAGGAAGTGGCCACCCTGGCGGCGGAGGCGGGCTGCCGCGAGATCAGACTGGACGTCATCGACACCAACCCGCGCGCCAGGGCGCTCTACGAGCGGCGCGGCTTCACGGCCGTACGGACCGAGCGCACGCCCTACCTGCGCGCACTGCTGGGATTCGGCGCGGTGACCACCATGCGCCGCGCCGTCGGAGCGAGAGGGACGAAATGACCGCGAACGCCGGGACGGACCACGTCGAGGTCCCCACCCGCATGCTCGTCCACGCGCTGATCCGCGAGGACGGCACGGTCGCCGCGGACGAGCTGTACACCGTCGCCAACACGTTGGGCATGAGCGACCAGCAGGTGCGGCTGTGCGTCAAGCGCCTGGTCGCCGAGGGCCGGTTCACCCACGAGGGCCGGGGCCGCAAGGCGGAGCTGCGCGCGACCGCGGACACCACGCGCGCCCTCGCCCCGAACGCGGACTTCCTGCGCCACGCCTTCCGGCAGGACGCCGGACAGGCGCCCTGGGACGGCGTCTGGCACCTGGCCGCCTTCGCGGTGCCCGAATCGGCGCGCACGGCCCGTGACTCGCTGCGCGAGACACTCGTCCACCTCGGCGGCTCACCGCTCCAGGGCGGGCTGTACGTCTGCGCCAACGCCTGGGAGCCGTACGTCGAGGAGGCGGCCCGCCGCCTTCAGGTGCACGACGCGCTCACCCTCCTGACCACGACGGATCTGCGCAGGGGCGACACGAGCGACCCCCGCGCACTCGTCCGCGAGCTCTGGCCCCTGACGGAGATCGCCGACCGCTACCACCGGCTCGGCCGCGTCGCACGGCCGCGCCTGGACCGGCTCACGGACTCCGCCGCGCTCTCCCCGGCGGAACTCCTCACCGTCGCCATCGAGCTGGCGGCCGAGCTGAGCCGCGCCATGGAGCCCGATCCGCTGCTGCCGCCCGAGCTGCTGCCCCGCCCCTGGCCCGGCGCCCAGGCCCGGGAGCTGATCGCCCGATGCTGGGCGGCCCTGCGCGCGAGGGACGACGGCGGAGCCGGACCGGCCGTCTTCCGCCTGTACGCCGACATCACCCAGGAGGCCCGCGGCGGCGAGGGAAACTGACGCAGCATCAGAAAACCCCTTCCCTCGTCCGGGCCGCTGCGGCATCCTGCCGCCATGCAGACGGAGTTGAGCAGGAGACTGGGAGTCGAGCACGCCATCTTCGGCTTCACGCCCTTCCCCGCGGTGGCCGCCGCCATCAGCAGGGCGGGCGGGTTCGGGGTGCTCGGAGCGGTGCGCTACACGGCGCCCGACGAACTGGCCAGAGATCTCGACTGGCTGCACGAGCACGTCGACGGCAAGCCGTACGGACTCGATGTCGTCATGCCCGCCAAGAAGGTCGAGGGCGTCACGGAGGCCGATGTCGAGGCGATGATCCCCGAGGGGCACCGGCAGTTCGTCAAGGACACCCTCGCCCGGCACGGCGTACCCGAGCTGGCCGAGGGCGAGGCGTCCGGCTGGCGCATCACCGGCTGGATGGAGCAGGTCGCCCGCGACCAGCTCGACGTCGCCTTCGACTACCCGATCGGACTCCTCGCCAACGCGCTCGGTTCACCCCCGGCCGACGTGATCGAGCGCGCACACGCCGACGACGTCCTCGTCGCCGCCCTCGCCGGCAGCGCCCGGCACGCCCGCAAGCACGCGGACGCCGGGATCGACATCGTCGTCGCCCAGGGGTACGAGGCGGGCGGCCACACCGGTGAGATCGCCTCCATGGTGCTCACCCCCGAAGCCGTCGAGGCCGTCGCGCCGCTGCCGGTGCTCGCCGCCGGGGGCATCGGCAGCGGGGAACAGATCGCGGCCGCGCTCGCGCTCGGCGCCCAGGGCGTCTGGCTCGGCTCCCTCTGGCTCACCACCACCGAGGCCGACCTGCACTCGCCCGCCCTGACGCGGAAACTGCTGGCCGCCGGTTCCGGCGACACGGTCCGCTCCCGGGCCCTGACCGGCAAACCCGCACGCCAGCTGCGTACGCGGTGGACCGACGCCTGGGACGACCCGCAGGGCCCGGGGACGCTGCCGATGCCGCTCCAGGGCCTCCTCGTCGCCGAAGCCGTGTCCCGCATCCAGAAGTACGAGGTCCAGGAGCTGCTCGGCACCCCGGTCGGGCAGATCGTCGGCCGGATGAACAGCGAGCGCACCGTCCAGGCCGTCTTCGACGATCTGACGCGCGGCTTCGAGCGGGCCGTCGACCGCATCAACCGCATCGCGGGAAGGGGAAACCAGTCGTGAGCGCACCCGGGAGCAGGACCGCGAGCACACCCCCCAACGGCTTCTGGGCGCAGGCCACGGCCGACCCCGGCCGCACCGTGCTCGTCACCCCCGGTGGCGAGGAGTGGACGGCGGGGCGACTGCACGGCGCCGCCAACCAGTTGGTGCACGGGCTGCGGGCCGCCGGTCTGGAGCGCGGTGACGCGTTCGCCGTCGTGCTGCCCAACGGCGTGGAGTTCCTCACCGCGTACCTGGCCGCCGCCCAGGCCGGGTTCTACCTCGTCCCCGTCAACCACCACCTGGTCGGCCCCGAGATCGCCTGGATCGTCGCCGACTCCGGCGCCAAGGTGCTGGTCGCCCACGAACGGTTCGCCGACGCGGCCGTGGCGGCGGCCGACGAGGCGGCGCTCCCGGCGACCCACCGCTACGCCGTCGGCGACGTGCCCGGCTTCCGCCCCTACCGCCAACTGCTCGTCGGGCGGCCCGAGTCGGTGCCCGAAGGCCGCACGCTCGGCTGGGTCATGAACTACACCTCCGGTACCACCGGCCGCCCCCGAGGCATCCGCCGCCCGCTCTCCGGCAAGCTCCCCGAGGAGTCCTACCTCGGCGGCTTCCTCGGCATCTTCGGCATCAAGCCCTTCGACGGCAACGTCCACCTCGTCTGCTCGCCGCTCTACCACACCGCCGTGCTCCAGTTCGCGGGCGCCGCCCTGCACATCGGCCACCCGCTGGTCGTGATGGACAAGTGGACGCCCGAGGAGATGCTCCGCCTCATCGACGCGCACAGGTGCACGCACACCCATATGGTGCCGACCCAGTTCCACCGCCTGCTCGCCCTGCCCGACGCGACGAAGGCCGCGTACGACGTGTCCTCGATGCGGCACGCCATCCACGGCGCCGCCCCCTGCCCCGACCATGTGAAGCGGGCGATGATCGAGTGGTGGGGCGAGTGCGTCGAGGAGTACTACGCGGCCAGCGAGGGCGGCGGCGCCTTCGCCACCGCGCAGGACTGGCTGAAGAAGCCGGGAACGGTCGGCAAGGCGTGGCCCATCAGCGAGCTGGCCGTCTTTGACGACGACGGGAACCGTCTGCCGCCCGGCGAGCTGGGCACCGTCTACATGAAGATGTCCACCGGCGGATTCTCGTACCACAAGGACGAGTCGAAGACGCGGAAGAACCGCATCGGCGACTTCTTCACCGTCGGCGACCTCGGCCTCCTCGACGAGGACGGCTATCTCTTCCTGCGCGACCGAAAGATCGACATGATCATCTCGGGCGGGGTGAACGTCTACCCCGCCGAGATCGAATCGGCGCTGCTCACCCACCCGGCGGTCGCCGACGCCGCCGCCTTCGGGATTCCGCACGACGACTGGGGCGAGCAGGTCAAGGCCGTCGTCGAGGTCGCCGAGGGCCGGGCCGCCGACGACGCGCTCGCCGCCGACATCCTCGCCCACTGCGAGCGGCGGCTCGCGGGCTACAAGCGGCCCAAGAGCGTCGACTTCATCGAGACCATGCCCCGCGACCCGAACGGCAAGCTGTACAAGCGGCGGCTGCGCGACCCGTACTGGGAGGGCCGCGAGCGCGCCATGTGACCCGGGGACGGGCGGGCCGGGCCGTGAGGGCCCGGCCCGCTGCCTCAGCGGCGCTCGCGCACCCGCACCACCTTCAGTGCGGGATCGCCGAGAATGTCCTTCTCGCAGAAGCGGGACGTCACCCACCGCTCCTTCGCGTACAGCCGCGTCTGGTCGCTGTAGTGCGGGGAGTTCGGGTTGGAGGACTGCGAGTACGTCAGGAGCGTACGGGCCCGCGGGCAGCGGCCGTCGTTCCAGCCGACCGCCTGGATGTGGCTCGACCCGTGCGCCACCTCGGTGTAACCGGCCTTCGCGTCCCAGGTCGCCTCGATCTTGTTCCAGACGCCGAGGGACTCCGTGCCGCCGTGCACCGGGAGGCGCTCTCCGCCGCGTACGACGTACTGGTTCTCGCCCAGCGGCGCGTCAAGGGCGATCCCGGCCGCCGTCAGCTCCGTCACCGCGTCCGCCAGCGCCGTCGCGAAGCCCGGCGCCGATGTGTCCAGGGTGTTCGGGGTGCGCACCGGGTCGGCCGCCGAGAACGGCACCTTCCACAGCCGCGCGTTCGGCACGGCCGCCGTCAGCTTGCGCCAGAAGCGGTCGAAGAGCAGCGCGCCCCGGCTGCCGGTGTCCATCCTGTGGTCCCAGCGCGCCAGGACCGTGCACGCCTCGCCTACGTCGACGGGCTTGCCGTCACTGCCCGGCGCGGTGGAGCCGGGCAGCGCCGCGCACGCCTTCGCGGTGTCGTCCGCCGCGAGATCCGCCGCGGGCACACGGTTCGCGAACTGCTGGCGTCGCAGATCCGCGACCGTCAGACGGCCCTTCCTCGCCATCGCCGCCACGTCCTCGACGGCGCCGCGCGTCCGCATCGAGCGCTGGGTGCCGATGGTCCCGAAGACCCGCTCGTAGCCGGTGATCGGCCGGTCGGCGTTGGACAGCCAGGCGCTGTCGTTGGAGTTCTCCGCGTACGGGGCGTCCTTGAGGGTCGGCATCCTCGACGGGCCGAAGATGCCCGGCTGCACCGCGTCCTTGTCGGAGCCGAGCGCGCACGCGCCCCGCGAACCGTCGAGCACGGCGACACCCGACGCCGGGTAGGTGACCTTGCCGAGAGCCGTGCTGCAGCGCTGCGCGAGCTCGTCGGTGATGCGGGGAAGCACCTGCGACTGAGTGAGCAGCGAGTGGCCGCGCCGGTCCGCCGCGACGGTGTTCACCCAGGGCAGCCCCTGCGTGTCGCGCAGGGTCTTGAGGATTCCGGCGGTGGAACGCGCCCTGCCGAAGCCGAGGTTGGTGTCACTGCCGCGCAGGTTCACGGCGTTGGGGTCGTTCAGCGCGTACGCCGTCGTCGAGGACCAGGGCAGCGGGAGCTGCGGACCGAGGCCGGTGACGACGGGGCCGTAGCGGGTCCACCACTGGGTGCGGGTCACAGGAGCGCCGCCCTTGACCGGCACCGTGACGGTACGCTTCGTCATCTTGTGCGGCTTGCCGTCCACCAGATACGTGGTCGGCTCCGCCGGGTCCAGCGTGAGCTGGTGCAGGTTCAGGGTGACGCCCGTGGCGACGGTGTGGCTCCACGCCACGTCGGCGTTGAAGCCTATGTTGACCGCGCTGGTGCCGAGCAACGAGGCACCGGACACGTTCAGTTCGCCGGGTATGGTCTGCTGCGACTGCCAGAAGCGGCGCCCGCCGTGCCAGGGGTAGTGCGGGTTGCCGAGCAGTAGCCCCTTGCCGTTCGCGGTGGTCTCGCCGCTGAACGCGACGGCGTTGGAACCCATGTCGGCGTTGTGCGCCGAGAACAGCTCCCGGGCGGCCTCCGCCGAGCGCCGCGGGTCGGCCACACGGTCCTGGTCGGCGGCGCGGTCCTTGCCCGCGGCGCCCGGCGGCCGGGCGGCCGTGATGCCGTCGATGCCGCGCCCCTGCCCGCCGAGCACCTGCACGGCGAAGCCCTGCCGCGCCACGTCCAGGGCGGTGATCGGGCGGACCCAGTCGGCCTTGGCGCAGGCAGGGTCGGTGACGCGGTTCTGCTTCAGCCAGGCGTTGTAGCCCGCGGCGAAGCCGCGCATCAGCTCCTTCGCCCGACGGCTCGGGCCCGCCGGGGCGGGCTGCTTCAGGAGCTTCTCCACGGTGCCCGCGTCCCGTACGCCACCGAAGTAAAGGTCGCTGCTGAGGTTCGTGGACGCCGACGAAAGGGCGGAGCCGGGAGAGGCATCCGGCCCGAAGTGGCGGGACCGCTCGCCGCGTACGGTCACATAGCCGTCCGCGAGCGTGCACACCTGGTCGGCGGCCTGCGCCCACCCGGTGCCGAAGCCGAGGTCCGCGTAGTCCTTGGCGAGGATGTGCGGGATGCCGTACTGGGTGTACCGGACGGTGGCGTGCAGGCCGCCGCCCGAGGGGTGGGCGTCGCGCGGCGCGGCCGCCGCGCCGGCCGGCAGCAGGGCCACGGCGGTCAGCAAGGTGATCCCGGCGGCGGCCAGTCGTCTCGTACGGATACGCATGGTGCCTCCCAACAGCATGGACGGAAGGGGCGGTTGAGCGTACCAAGCGGTATGTCATCTGTGTCGTCCCTTGACCGGGGCGCTGCGGGGGACACAGGATCACGCCATGACGGGTGTACGCGACAGCACGGTCGACGGAGTCCTCAGCCGCAGCGCGCGCCGCACGCCACGGCGCACGGCGCTCCACTACGGCGAGCGGTCCTGGACGTACGAGCGACTCGACGACGCCGTCTCACGCGCGGCCCGGGTGCTGCGCGACCACGGCCTCGCCCCCGGCGACCGGGTCGCCGCCTACGCCCACAACTCCGACGCCTACCTGATCGGCTTCCTCGCCTGCGCGCGGGCGGGCCTGGTCCATGTGCCGGTCAACCAGAACCTGACCGGCGACGACCTGGCGTACATCGTCCGCCAGTCCGGCAGCTCACTCGCCCTCACCGACCCGGACCTGACGGCACGCCTCCCCGCCGGCGTGCCGGCCCTGGCCCTGCGCGACACGGACGACGCGCTCCTCGCGCGGCTCGCCGCGTCATCCGCGTACGACGGGCAGGGCCCCGGCGGCGACGACCTGGCGCAGCTGCTCTACACCTCCGGCACGACCGCACAGCCGAAGGGCGCGATGATGTCGCACCGTGCCCTGGTCCACGAGTACGTGAGCGCGATCACCGCACTGGACCTCAAGGAGAGCGACAGGCCCGTCCACTCGCTGCCGCTCTACCACTCGGCGCAGATGCAGGTCTTCCTCATGCCCTACCTCGCGGTCGGCGCCGAGAACACCGTCCTCGACGCGCCGGACCCCGAGCGGATCTTCGACCTCGTCGAAGCGGGGCGCGCCGACAGCCTCTTCGCGCCGCCGACCGTGTGGATCGGCCTCTCGAACCACCCCGGCTTCGCCGCCCGCGACCTCGGCGCGCTCCGCAAGGCGTACTACGGAGCGTCGATCATGCCGGTGCCGGTCCTGGAACGGCTGCGGGCCGGGCTGCCGGGGCTCGGCTTCTACAACTGCTTCGGGCAGAGCGAGATCGGACCGCTCGCCACCGTCCTCGGGCCCGAGGAGCACGCGGGGCGCATGGACTCCTGCGGGCGGCCCGTCCTGTTCGTCGAGGCGCGCGTCGTCGACGAACAGGGCCGTGAGGTGCCGGACGGCACGCGCGGCGAGGTCGTCTACCGGTCGCCGCAGCTGTGCGACGGCTACTGGGAGAAGCCGGAGGAGACCGCCGAGGCGTTCCGCGACGGGTGGTTCCACTCGGGGGACCTCGCCGTGCGGGACGCGGACGGCTACTTCACCGTCGTGGACCGCGTCAAGGACGTCATCAACTCCGGCGGAGTGCTCGTCGCCTCCCGGCAGGTCGAGGACGCGCTGTACGAGCATGCGGGCGTCGCGGAGGCCGCCGTGATCGGGCTGCCCGACGAGCGCTGGATCGAGGCGGTCACCGCCGTCGTCGTCGTACGTGAGGACGCGGAGCTCGACGAGGCCGGGCTCATCGCCCACGCGCGCGAGAGACTCGCCCCCTTCAAGGCACCCAAGCGGGTCCTCTTCGTGGACGAGCTGCCGCGCAACGCCAGCGGGAAGATCCTCAAGCGGGAGCTGCGGGACCGTTTCGGCGAGGGGTGACGCCCTCAGGGCCGTCCAGGGGCACCACGTGGCTGTGGATACGGAAGCGGCCGACGGCGCTGCTGCCCGACGCGCGCAGATCGACGGCCACGGGGCCGGCGAAGGTGTAACCCTGTTCCGCGGCGTGGCGGCGTACCTGGGCGGCGAGGTGGTAGTCCACCTCGGCCTCGGCCTCGCGGAGTTGCCGGTGGACGGGCGGGGGCAGCTCGACGACGAAGGCGTTGGGCACGACGGTCCGTTCCCGGTCCAGGATCAGCGCGTTCTCGTCGCACTGACGGTGGAGTATGGCCACCACTTCGCACCGCTCCTGGCGGGGCGGAAGCAGCAGCGTCCACAGTGTGTCGGTCCATTTCTCCATGGCGTGTTCGACGGAGCCGATGAGTCCCATCGTCGTCGGGTGCCCGGCCCTCATGCGCGCACACTCACCCAGAGGGGTGCGGTCACAGGGGTGTGCTCGACGGACGTCACCGCTCGCCCGCCGGGTCCGACGCCTGCCACCAGACCGCCAGGTCGTCGATGATCGGCAGCACCGAGTACCCCCTCGGCGTCAGCCGGTAGCGCACGCGCGGCGCGGAGCCCCCGACGTCGTGCACCGTCCGGTCGACGAGCTGCGTGTTCACCAGCTGGCGCAGCGCCCGGTCGAGCGGCTTGTTCTCCAGTAGTCCCGTCGCGCGGGCCAGGTCGTTGTGGCAGCTGGGGCCTCTCGCCGCCAGCTGGAGCAGCACGGCGAATATCCATTTCCCGGAGAGGATCCGTGCGGCCTCGTACGCGTCCTGGAACTTCTGGCGCTCGTCCCGGTGTCCGGGCGGCAGGATGGCCATCGCGTCAATTCCTCCGTCCGTGGTGCCGATGAGTGGACCGGGCCTTCAGGCGGGCGCGGACGATCCCTTGTCGACAGGCACGGGACGGGAAGGCTGTACGGGACCGTCGTCCCGTCCGGGATCAGCCGGGTAGAACTGCTCCGCCCAGCCACGGAACCTCATGATCGGACCGTCGCCCTGGACCGGCCTCGGATGCCTGAGATACGTCTTGTTCCGCCAGATCGGCGCGTCCTGGTCGATGCCCTGCCACGACGGTTTCGCGAACAGCTGGGTGGCCAGCCACGAGGAGTACCCGCTCAGCCGGCTCCCCGGCGAACCGATCCGGGCGCTGACGGTGAAGCGCGTCTCGATGCGGCAGGGATCCAGGGGGGTGGGCATGATCTGGACGAGCGCGGACAGCTTCACCTGCGGCATGTGCGCGCGGACGCACACATAGCCGAGGCCATGCGCTTCGACGTCGAACACGACATCGGAACGGCCGAGCAGCGGAACCATCCGGTGCACGGCGGTACCGATGGTCAGCCGTGGCCCGTCGACGCTGATCGGCTCGGTGATCCGCGCACCCGACGTGCCGTGCACCGCGCCGAAGTGCCCGATGTCGATCGCGTTCTCGACGACTTCCTGAGGGTGGTCGATGATGACCGTCGTGTGCTTGGCGGGCGGTGGGAACCCCTCGGCCCCGGCATCGGCCGCCGGGATCTCCCAGGAGGGAGCGGCGTTCTCGGGGTGGCTCCACACCATGACGACGCCGTTCACCTCCCGGACGGTCCAGTGGCTCAGGCGGAGCTTGGGCGGACGGGTTCCATAGCCCGTCCGCACGCACGTACCGTCGGGGCCGTAGGCGAAGTGGTGGAAGGGGCACACGAGTTCCTCGCCGTCCACCTTCCCGCCGAACCCCAGATGCGCGCCCAGGTGCGGACAGTACGGCTGTATGACACGGAGCCTGCCCTGCCGGGTGCGGTACACCACGAGGTCCTCGCCCTTGAACCGGCGCCGCACCACCCGCCCGGGCGGCACGTCACCGCTGAACGCCACCGCGAACCAGCCATGGGGATAGGGCAGCCTCGGCCTGTTCGCCGATACGGGAGAGGACAGAGTCACATCCGTCTTTTTCCAGCCGAACATAATGGATCGTATCCGTTCGTCGCTCTGGAGAACCGAATGATAAGGCGGCACCCGCGTGCCGGCATACGCATTACAAACGCCCTATCACGGTAAAGAGAGCACGGTCAATGAGATCTGCTTTTCCGGCGGTTCCGATGTGGCCGGAATCGGCCCTGCCGCGAGAGCGGCAAGAATTCACCACCCGTCGATGCCTCGCCGATCACCCACCGCACCCCGGGCAAAGGCAGAAACCACAATTGTCATCCCTTGCCCCGCCCGAGCAGTGGCGCACCCGCTCTCACGGGCCGGAACAAGTCAGCGGACGCGCATCTCCCGCGCCCCATGAATACCAGTCTCCCCTGACATCACGGGACCCATCCCCAAAGGCGGGGAAAAGACATTCTCCCCAATGGACTCACCGATCGACGCACGCTACGGTGCGCGAATGGTCTTCGCCGATGATTCCGTGACCGAATCTTTCGTTCTCCCCGCTCTGACCGCGGGCCGCGCCGCACTGGGTGAGCAGCAGGAGAAGGCGGGCGGCTGGGCCGGCGACTTCGCCACCGGTGGAACGTCCTGGGAATCCGCTGACATTCTCGTGCAGCATGTCCTGGACACGGCCGACAGCGCGCATATCGCTGAGGAACGGACCTGGATCATTTCCCAGCAGAACGACGACGGAGGCTTTCCCCTCTACACGGGCGGCCCGTCGGACCTGTCCGGTACCGTCCTCACGCATGTGGCGCTCCAGCTCGCCGCGTACGAGGAGGACCGGGAGCGGCTCGACCGGGCCGCGCGGTTCGTGCGGACCCACGGCGGCATCGAGGCGGCCGAGCTGGTCCCCACCCGCTTCTGGCTGGCCCTCACCGGGGTGGTGAGCTGGGACGAGATTCCTCCGCTGCCGCCCGAACTGATCCTGCTGCCCTCCTGGTTCCCGGGCACCGTCGAGGACTTCGAACCCCTGGCGCGCGAGCTCGTCGTCGCGGTGGGCATCCTGGGAGTGGTCCGTCCCGTACGCGAACTCCCCATCGACACGGCGCCGTTGCGCCGCGCGGGCACAGCGCCCCGGCCCTCCGCGCTCGCTCTGTCGAAGAAGGCGGCCGGCGCCGCCGCCCTCCGTGTCGCGCACGCCGTCAACCGGACGTCCCCGCAGCCGCTGCGCCGCAAGGCCCTGCACAAGGCGGAACGCTGGCTGCTCGGCAGGCAGGAGCCCGACGGGAGTTGGGGCGGCAGCTGGACGGAGACCTTGGTGTGTGCGCTCGCCCTGTGGTCGCTGGGGTACGGCACCCGGCACCCGGTCGTCCGCGGCGCGCTGGAAGCGTGCGACCGCTACTGCATCCGGGCCGAGGTCCAGGACCGGGGCGAGCCTCGGGGCGAGGTCCAGAGCGAGTGGACACGGCGGGTGCGCATCTTCCCCTGCCCCGTCATGGACACGGCGATCACCCTGCGCGCCCTGGCCGCCGCGGGTGGCCGGGCCGGAGCCGATCCCGTGGTCGACCGCGCGATCGGCTGGCTGATGGAGCACCGCAGCGACTCCACCCACAACGCCGCCCATCCGCCCGCACTGGTCTGGGACTACGAGGGAATCCCGACCGTGAACCCGGACGTGGACGACACCGCCATGGTCATCGCGGCCCTCAACCAGGTGCGCGCGCACCGCACCCCGGAGACGGACACCGCCGTCGCCGAGGGCATCCGCTGGATCCTGGAATGGCAGTCGAACGGCGGCGGCTGGTCCGGATACGGCGTCTACCGCTGGTCCCTCATCGGCAAGCGGGTCCTCACCGGAATGGGTTTCATCGAGCCGCCCTCGCCCTGCGTGACCGCGCACATCGTCGAGATGCTCTGCCTGGAGGGGTACGGCTGGCATCCCAAGGTCCGCCGGGCGCTGCGGTGGCTTCTGAAGCAGCAGGACGCCGACGGGTCGTGGTGCGGCAGGTGGGGCGGCCGGCTCTACGGCACCGCCCAGGTCCTCTTCGCCCTGAAGGAGGCGGGCCTCGGCTCCGGTCACCTCGCCGTGGCGTCGGCGATGGAGTGGATCTATCAGCACCAGAACGACGACGGCGGCTGGGGGGAGGACATCCCCTCCACCTTCGACGCGGCCCGGCGCGCGACGGGCGAGAGCACGGTCGTGCAGACCGCCTGGTGCGTCATCGCCGCCTACACGACCGGCGTCGTGGACGCCGACCGCGTCGAAGCCGCCGTCGACCATCTCGTCAAGCACCAACAGGATGACGGGAGTTGGCTCGACACCCGAGAGTGGATGATCATCATCCCCGACAACGTGTACGCCGTCGACAGCGCCCTCACCAACGCCTACGCCCTGTGGGCTCTTGCCCTGCACGCCGAGCGGAAGGCCCAGGCATGACCGCGGTCGAGACCGCCGAGTACGACACCTGGTCGTCCCTGTGGTGGCAGCCCCGCGGACCGTTCTCCAGCCTGAGGTGGATCGCTCGCGCCCGCGCCGAGCACGTCCCGCCCGCGGCCCGTCCCGGAGCCGTACTGCTCGACATCGCCTGCGGCGGCGGCCTCCTCCACCCGTACATCGCCGACAAGGGATACCGGCACATCGGAGTCGACCTGTCGGCCCGGAGCGCCGAGGTGGCCCTGCGGCACGGGGTCGACGACGTGATCATCGGCGACATCGCGGACATCCCACTGGACGACGGTCACGCGGACGTCGTCGTGGCAGGCCACTGTCTGGAGCACGTCGAGCGGCCTCTCGACGTGGTGGCCGAGTGCTGCCGTCTGCTCAGGCCGGGCGGCACGCTGATCATCGACACCATCGCGGACACGTGGCTGGCACGGACCGCGGTCATCACCCTGGGCGAGAACATCCCCGTCACCTGGGCGGCCCCCAAGGGAACCCACGACCACCGCCTGTTCGTCGACCCCGGGGCGCTGGTGCGGGCCTGCGCCGCGGGCGGCGTACCGGTGGAGGCGTTCGGTCTGGCGCCCGGCGCGCGCGAGCTGCTCTCCTGGGCGGCGGGGCGACGCCACGGTGACGTACGGATGCGGCGGGTCAAGTCGACGAGGATGCTGTACGGAGTGGTCGGCGTGAAGACCGCCGACCCATCCGACCGGACCCATCCGGCCACGGGCGGTCACCCGTCACGAGTCGACCACCCGTCACGAGTCGACCATCCGGTCACGAGCGCCGCTCCGACGCACCACCCCTCGCCGTCTCCTCGGCCCTCCGCTTGACCGCGTCCATGGTCGCGCCGATCCTGCGTGCGATCATGGGCCTGGCCACCACGGGCGGCAGGTGCCACTTCAGAGCGAGGTCCTGACGCAATGACAGTTCCGAGCGCCCGTCCGCCGTCCCGACGACCGTGTACCGCGCGTCGTTCCGCGTCACGAAGTCGCCCTCGATCAAGGACCACCGCATCTCTCGCGCCTCGTGCTCCAGGGCCAGCGTGAGCGCCATGCTCATCCCCATGGAAGTGACCGTCATCCGGGCTTCCTCGGGGCGCCCGAGACCGTCGAGACGCAGCACCTCGACCGACTTGATCTCCGGTTGCCAGTCCGGATAGGCGGCGACATTCCGCAGGGTCGCCAGGACATGGTCGGGCGGGGCGTCGATCGTCACCCGATAGGTCGCGGTCCCGAACTCCGCGTTCTCCACGGCTACTCCGGAAGCAGATGGTCGATCTCGGGCATCAGGCGCCTGGCGACATCGACGAGCGGGGCGACCGCGTCCACCGGCGACTGAAGTTGCCGTACGCCGGTCAGCGCGTGCTCGATGTGCTTCCGTGCCGCCTCGACCGCCCGCTGCCGCGCCCCGCACCGGTCGAGGATCCGCAGCAGCTCGTCGTACCGCCGCGGCCCGAGCGGACGTTGGCCGAGCAGGCCGGCCAGCTCCGTGCGCTCCTCGCGCAGGGCGTGGATCACGGGCAGGGTGTAGACGCCGTTCTCGATGTCCTGGCCCCGCGCCTTCCCGGTCGCTCCGGGCGCGGCCCAGATGTCGAGGACGTCGTCCCAGATCTGGAAGGCCATGCCGAGGCTGTGCCCGAAGGCGGCCATGATCTCCTGGTCGGGCTCGCCCGCCCCGCCCACCGCGGCGCCCACGCGCGAGCACGCGGCCATCAGCGCGGCCGTCTTGCCCGAGATCACGGAGAGGTACGCCTCTTCGGAGCGGTCGAGGTTGTCCACGTCGGCCATCTCCAGCATCTGTCCGAGACAGATGTCCTTGAGCGTGTTGCCGGCCACCCGCATCTCGTGATGCCCGAGCGAGGCGAACGTGGATGTCGCGCAGGCGAGGAGATAGTCACCGGACAGCAGAGCGGCGTCGTCCCCGAACTCGGCGTTGACCGTGGGGTAGCCCCGGCGGGTCGTGGCGCGGTCGCAGAGATCGTCGTGGCAGAGGGTGGCCAGATGCAGGAGTTCCATCCCTGTGGCGGCGGCGACGACCGATTCGGACCGTGCCGCGCCACCATCGAAGATGTAGGACGAGACCAGCGTCAGGACCGGGCGGAACAGCCGCCCCGGACGCTTCAGATAGTGGGTGAACGGGGCCTCCGCCTCACGAACGCCGACCTCGCCGGTCTCGCCGGTCTCGCCGATCTCGTCGACCTCGGCGACGTGCGCCATGGACCGCCGAACGCGTTTGAGATCACGGTCGAGCCGAGCGAACACGAGCCGCTCCGCCGTGGGGGACATGCGCGTCGAATGCACTCGGTTTCTCCGTCCGTTCACCACGCGATGGGGAGTTCCCCGGGACCGCGGAACAACAGATTGCGCTTCCACGTCACGTCCTCCGCGTCGACCGCGAGCCGCAGGCCCGGCAGCCGGTCGAGGAGGCACCCGAGCGCCACCTGGAGCTCCATCCGGGCGAGCGAGGCACCCACGCAGTGGTGTGCGCCCCAGCCGAAGCCGAGATGGCCGGTGATCGGACGGGTGATGTCGAGCCGGTCGGGGTCCTCGAAGACCCGGGGGTCCCGGTTGGCCTCCGACGTGGACGTCAGCACCGGCTGCCCCTCGGCCACGACCTCGTCCCCGAGCTTCACCGGCGCGGCGGCATAGCGTGGAAACGCCGCGGAGACGCTCAGCGGCGTGAACCGCAGCAACTCCTCCACGGCCTGGGGCAGCAACTCGGGCCGCTCCCGCAGCAGGGCCAGCTGACCGGGGTGGGTGAGCAGCAGATGGACGAAGTTGCCGATCTGGTTCGAGGTGGTCTCGTAGCCGGCCACCAGCAGCAGCATGCAGAGGAAGACCAGCTCCTCCTCGGACAGTCGCTCGTCCTCGTCCTGCGCCCGCGCCAGTTCGCCGATCAGGTCGTCGGTGGGCCGGCCCTGCCGCTGTACGACCAGATCGGCCATGTACGTGGTCAGATGGCCGATGTTCTCCATGCGTATCTGATCGCCGTTGCCGGAGAGCAGCTCGTTCATCGCCACGATCCACTGGTGGAACGTGGCGCGGTCGTCGTACGGCACACCCAGCAGGTCGCAGATCACTCCGATCGGCAGCGGCACGGAGTAGCTCTCGACGAGATCGGCGCACGAGCCGGCGGCCAGCATGTCGTCGAGGAGCGAATGGGCCAACGCCTCGGCGGAGGGCCGCTGTCGCTCGGCGCGCCGGGCGCTGAACGCCCCCGCGATGAGCCGCCGGATGCGTGTGTGGTCGGGCGGGTCCATTTCCATGAGGCCCATGGGGATCACTTCGGGCGTGACCCGCGGCTGATCGTGCCCGGCCGGCACCGCTCGGCGGAAGCGCGGATCGCCGAGCACGGTCTTCACGTCCTCGTAGCGCGTGGCCAGCAGGGCCGGTTCCCCGTACGGCATGCGTACCGGGCAGAGCGGCCGGTGGTCCTGCAACCGCCGGTAAAGCGCGTGCAGTTCGAGCCCGTGATACTCCCCGAAAGGATACGGAAGTTCATCCGGGCGCTCGTCCCGCGCGTCAGAGCTCATGAAATTCGACGCTAGCAGAGCGCTCGCACCCGGGATAAGGACAACGGTGTCCCCACCGGACAACGGCGTCTCTGGACAGCCGATCGTGACGGAATTCTAATTCTCTCCGTGGATGCGAATGTGGACGCGAATGCGGATGCGAACGCGGATGCGCATACGGGAGTCGCTCATACAGGAGTCGTGGCGACGGCTCCGGTCGGCGCCGCCCGGGTCCGTGCCTGGATATCCGCGCTCGGCCTGCAGATGACCGTGGTCATCGTCCTGCAGGCCGCGTACGCGCTCGCCCTCGCGCGGTACGTCGGGTCCCTCTCCACGCCCCGCGCCCTGCTGACGCTGGCCCTGTTCGTCCCGGAGAGCATCGGCCGACGGCTGATCAACGACTACGACGACCACCGGCGCGGGGTCGATCGGCCGGACAACGCCCGGCCGGGCAGCGCGCTCGCCCTCGGACTGCCCATGAAGCGGGTCCGCGTGGCGGGCCTGGCCTGCTTCGCGCTCGCCACCTGCGGGTTCATCTACCTGCTGTACACGACGAGCCCGCTGTCGCTCGTGATCATTCCCCTGATCTTCGTGACGCTGCTCTACTCCGGCGGGCCCGCTCCCCTCGGCTACCGGGCGCTCGGCGAGGTCGTCGACTTCGTGCTCGCCGGCTGTCTCGTCGTGGGCAGCGTGGTGTGGGTCAACGCGCACAGCATCACGTTGCCCGTCGTCCTGGGCGCGATGGCGGGCGGGTTCCTGTTCGCCGCGACCATGCTGCACAACAACCTCGCCGACCTCACCGACGATCTGCGGGCGGGAAAACGGACGGTCGCCCATGTGCTCTCCCGGCGCACAGCCAAGATCTTGTACGTGACCCTGCTGACGGCGCCCTACCTGTGCCTGCTCGGCGTGGCTCTGGAATTCGACTCGATTCGCTGTGCGGCACCTCTGCTCAGCCTTCCCTATGCGGCATTCCTCGCCGTATCGGTGGCGCGTTCGAGGTTCGACGACACCATGCCGACGTGGTTCCACATGCCACGCCTGCTCGCCGCCTTCTTCGCCCTCTTCGTACTGGCCACCTGGCTCTGACCGGCCCTCACCGCATTGAGGCGGTAATTGGATGTCTGTTCTGTGCCGCCCGGCGGTGCTGTTCCCCGACTACGAGATCACCCTCAAGGACACCCTGGAAAGCGCCCGCCGGGTCCATGCGGACCACCCTCGCCTCGACGTCGTCCTGCGGCTCATCGAGAACACCGGCGTACAGACGCGCCGTATTCTCCAGCCGCTCGAAGAGACACTGCGGCACCCGGGAGTCGCCGCTCGCACCGAGCTCTACTGGGACGCCGTCCGCACCTATCTGCCCGCGCTCGTCTCCACCGCCCTGGACAACGCCCGGTTGTCGAAGGACGAGATCGACGCCGTGGTGTTCGTGTCGTGCACGGGCTTCAGCATGCCGTCGCCGATCGTGTGGATGATCAACGAACTCGGATTTCCCACCCGCCTGAGCCAACTGCCCGTCGCACAGCTCGGCTGTGCCGCCGGCAGCAGTGCGATCAGCATGTCGGCGCAGTACTGCCGGGCCCATCCGGACCGCAACGCCCTGATGGTCTCCTTCGAGTTGTGCTCACTCTGCTACCAGCCCACCGAATCCGATGTCGGCTCCCTGCTGTCCGCCGGCCTCTTCGGCGACGGATTCGCCGCGGCCGTCATGAAGGGCACCGGAGCCTCCGGAATCAGGATCGAGCTCTCGGCCGCCGAGACCATAGCGAACACCGCCGACTGGATCTCGTACGAGATAAAGGACACGGGCTTCCATTTCCGGCTCGACAGCCGTGTGCGGACGACCATGCGCTCGGTCACGCCGGGCATCCGGCAATTGCTGACGGAAGCCGAATGGAGCAACCAGGATCTCGACTTCGTCATCGCGCACGCCGGTGGTCCGCGCATCCTCGACGACCTGACCACCTATCTGGACATCGACCCGTCGCATCACCGGTTCAGCCGCGCCGCCCTCGGCGAGCACGGCAACACCGCGAGCACCCTCATCTTCGATTCCCTGGCGCGCCTCTACGCGAGTGACGTCGCCGGCACCACGGGAGCACGCGGACTCATCGCCGGTTTCGGTCCCGGTATCAGCGCCGACTTCTCCCTGGGTGTATTCCAATGACAGTCATCCTCATCACCGGTTGCTCCTCCGGAATCGGGCGGTCCGTCGCACTGGCGGCCGTCCGCCGCGGATTCACGACGATCGCGACATCACGCGATGTCGCGGCGCTGGAACCGCTCGCCGAAGCGGGATGTGCCGTCCGGCGGCTCGATGTGACGGACGACAGTGCGCGCCGGCAGGTGGTGAAGGAGGTGACCGAGGCGTACGGGACGGTCGACGCGCTCGTCAACAACGCCGGCTACGGGGAGCTAGGCCCGTGCGAAGAGGTGCCTCTCGACCGCTGGGACCTCCAGTTCCAGACCAATGTCTTCGGCCCGGTCGGCCTCATCCAGCTCGTCCTGCCCGGCATGCGCGCACGCGGCGACGGCCGCATCGTCAACGTCAGTTCCATGGCGGGCGAACTCGTGCTCCCGGTGGGCGCGGCGTACCACGGCAGCAAGTACGCGCTGGAGGCGGCGACGGAGGTGCTCAGACTGGAAGTCGCCCGGTTCGGGATCGGCGTCTCGGTGGTGCAGCCGGGCGCCGTGAACACGCGCTGGGGCGAGAACGTCCCCGAACTGAGCCGGTACGCCTCCGGGCCCTACGGCGACGTCGTCACCGAGATGGACCGGCAGATGGCCGAGCGTCTGCCCCGCGGTGTGTCCCCCGACCGCGTCGCCGAGGTGGTGCTGCGCGCCGTGACGGCCCGGCGCCCCCGCGCACGCTATCGGGTGGGCACCGACGCCCACGTGCTGCTGCCCCTGCGCAGACTGCTTCCCCATGCGGTCTGGGCGCGGTGCGTGCACACGAAGTTCCCGTCCCTGCGACGCGCCGAAGGAGCCTGATGGGTATCAGTGCGCCAACTCTCGTGGCGGGCGCCGGGGTTCCGCTCTCCGCGGCCGGCCTGGCGGCGGCCTTCCGCGGACCGGAACACGCGCACTGGCGCAGTCTCGCCCTCGCGCACGGTTCCCTGGGCCTCGCGGCTCTGCTGTCCGACCGTTCGCTTCGCAGATGCGCGCTGTCACGACGGGACGCCGCCGTCGCACTGCCGGTCGGCCTCGGCCTCTTCGCCGTGGGCTCCTTCATGGACGTCCGAGCGCGTCGCGCCGTGCCCCGGCTCGACGAGGACGCGAAGGCCCTCGACGCGGTGGCGGCCACGGCCGGTCCGGCCCGGATGTGTGCCTGTCTGGTGCTGGCCATCGCCCCGGGCGAGGAGCTGTTCTGGCGCGGGCTGCTCCAAGGCAGGCTCGCACGGCGGCACGGGGCTGTCGGCGCGGCGGTCCTGACGAGCGTGCTGTACGGCGCCGCCCATGTGGCGACCGGCAATTCCGCGGTGACCGCCGCCGCCGTCTGCACGGGCGCCAGCCTGTCGTTGCTGCGCGCGAACGGAGCGAGCGTCGAACGCCTCGCTCTCGCCCACGCCGCCTGGGTCGTACCGACACTGCTGCGGGAGCGGCTCCGCGGCGCCCCCGAGCCCGGAAAGGGAGCGACAGGGATGACGACGCAAGGAACGGGGCGACGGGTCTCTCGTTGGAGCAGGCTCGTACAGCTCGCGAACAACGCCGCGCACACCAAGCTGTACGAGAGGTCACACGGACGCCTGGGCACCCGGATGCTGGGACAGCAGGTCGGCATCCTCACCACCACCAGGCGGCGGAACGGGCAGCCCCACTCCGTCCCCTTGTTCACGTACCGGGACGGCGACGATGTGATCGTCGTCGCCTCCTACCGAGGCTCGGCCGAGCACCCGGCCTGGTTCCGCAACCTCGCGACGAACCCGGACGCGGTCATCCGGATCGGCGACCGCTCGTGGCCCGTGCGGGCGACCGTCCTGACCGGTGCGGAGAGGGGTGCGTGGTGGGAGCGCGTCGTGGCGGACTTCAAGGGGTACGCCGACTATCAGCGCAGGACGAGCCGGGAGATTCCCGTGGTGCGTCTGACGTCCCGTCCCGCCTGAAGGCCCCGGCGACATGACCGTGGAGCGCGGGAGCCCGGCCCACCGGGGACAGGCGCTGTACACGCGCGGGTTCCTGCGGGCGTACGACTGCCTCGTCTACGGCATCAACTCCCCGCTCACCTGGCGCTGCCCGAAGAGCCGGATCGTCGAGCTGTACGACCGGCACGTCTCGGCACACCACCTCGACATCGGCGTCGCCACCGGCCTGCTGCTCGACGAGTGCCGGTTCCCGACGCCGACGCCGGACCTGACCCTGATGGACCTCAACCCGCACTCGCTCACGACCGCGGCGCACCGCCTGCGCCGCCACGCGCCGCGCCTTCACCGGGCCGACGTGCTCGGACCGTGGGGGCTGCCGCCGGACTCGGTGGACTCTATCGGCATGTGCTACCTGCTGCACTGTCTGCCGGGCTCGCTCCCGGAGAAGGCCGTCGTCTTCGAGGAGGCCCGCGCGGTCCTGAGGCCGGGCGGCGTGCTGTTCGGCTCGACCATCCTCGCCCGGGGCGTCGACCACACCCCCCTCGCCGGACTCCAGCTCGCGGCAGCCAACTGGCGCGGTTTCATGTGCAACCGCCAGGACCGCCTCGACGACCTCCAGGCGGCACTGACCCGCACGTTCGCCTGCCACGAGGTGACGGTGGTGGGCTCGGTGGCCCTGTTCCACGCACGAAGGCAGGTGTAACGAACCACACCGCGGCCGACGGCTCAGCGGCGTTCGAAGTCGGTGCGGCCGAGCATGTTGAACCGGCTGACGCGACCGGGCGCCTGTCGAGAGGCGCACTGGGGGACGAGGTCGGCCAGGTGGCTGCCGTTGTCGGCGAACGAGAGCCGCGCGCGCCAGTCGTCCTTCGCGTACTCGATCACCTGGAACGTGAAGGAGCGTGTCGCTCCGCTCCGTGCGGCGAGGGTGGCCGTGCCGTTCTTCCTGAACGTGAAGGTGCCCCCTTTCGTGGCGTGCTTGTACGTTCCGGCCCAGGCGGCCCTGTCACTCCCGCACCCCGCGGGTTTCGGACCCTGAGCCCGCTCCCCGGCGGCGGCCGGCACCGCGGCAGTGAACGCCGCGAGAGTCGAGAGAACAGCGCAGACACATACGAGAGAGCGACGCATGACAGTTTCCTCCGAGGTGAAGCCGACGGGGTTGACGAAGGAGGCCGCCGACGGCAAGACAGGCTACTACTTACCGTGAGTGAGTCGTCACTTCACGTGACACGCCTCTCGGAGGTGCTGCCGCCCGCTCCTACTCCCGCAAATCCACGATCCGCTTGAACTTGCCCACCGACCGCTCCAGCGTCTCCGGGTCCACGATGTCGACGCCGACCGAGACGCCGATGCCGTCCTTCACCGCCGCCGCGATCTCCCGGGCCGCCGCCGCGCGCCGCTCGGGCGGCGTGTCCGCGCGCGCCTCGGCCCGCACCGTCAGGGCGTCCATGCGTCCCTCGCGCGTCAGGCGCAGCTGGAAGTGCGGGGCGACGCCCGTCGTGCGCAGCACGATCTCCTCGATCTGCGTGGGGAAGAGATTGACCCCGCGCAGGATCACCATGTCGTCGCTGCGGCCCGTCACCTTCTCCATCCGCCGGAAGACGCGCGCGGTGCCGGGCAGCAGCCGCGTCAGATCCCGCGTCCGGTAGCGGACCACGGGCATGGCCTCCTTGGTGAGCGAGGTGAACACCAGCTCGCCGCGCTCCCCGTCGGGCAGCACCTCACCCGTGATCGGATCGACGACCTCGGGATAGAAGTGGTCCTCCCAGATGTGCAGCCCGTCCTTGGTCTCCACGCACTCCTGCGCGACGCCGGGGCCGATCACCTCGGAGAGCCCGTATATGTCGACGGCGTCGATCGCGAAACGCTCCTCGATCTCGCGCCGCATCTCCTGCGTCCACGGCTCCGCGCCGAAGATGCCGACCCGCAGGGACGTCGTACGGGGATCGACGCCCTGTCGCTCGAACTCCTCCAGGAGCGTGAGCATGTACGACGGGGTCATCATGATGATCTCGGGGCGGAAGTCCTGGATCAGGCGCACCTGACGCGCGGTCATCCCGCCGGACGCGGGGATCACCGTACAGCCGAGCCGCTCGGCGCCGTAGTGCGCGCCGAGGCCGCCGGTGAACAGGCCGTAGCCGTACGCCACATGGACCTTGTCACCGGGCCTGCCGCCCGCCGCGCGGATCGAGCGCGCCACCACGTCCGCCCACATGGACAGGTCCCGCTCGGTGTACCCGACGACCGTCGGAAGCCCGGTCGTGCCGCTGGAGGCGTGCAGCCGGCGCACCTCGGACTGCTCCACCGCGAACATTCCGAACGGGTAGTTGGCCCGCAGATCGTCCTTGGTGGTGAGGGGGAACCGCGCCAGATCGGCGAGCGAACGGCAGTCGTCGGGGCGCAGGCCCGCCTTGTCGAACGCCGCCCGGTAGAACGGGACGTTCTCGTACGCGTGCAGCAGCGTGTCCTGAAGGCGTTCCAATTGCAGCGCCCCCAGCTCCCCTGGGCCGAGCCGTTCCGCCTCGTCCAGCTGTAGCGGCATACGCGCCATAAGGGCTTCTCCCGTCCTGAACGGGCGACCGGTCATTCGGTCGTCGATCTTCCGTCGAGGTCAGTAATCCAGGCAGGGCGGTGGGCGTCAAGAGATCGCGCACCACCGCTTCGAGCTGGTGGAGCATGGGCAACAGCGTTGCCTGAAGGGCGCCGGGATGTGATGATCCCCGGCATGCCGGTATTCAGCGCGTACGACGGAACCCAGCTGGCCTATCACGAGAAGGGTGAGGGCGAGCCGCTGCTCTGCCTGCCCGGCGGCCCCATGCGGGCCTCCGTCTATCTGGGGGATCTCGGAGGGCTCACGGCGCACCGTCGCCTCATCCTGCTCGACCTGCGTGGCACGGGCGACTCGGCGGTGCCGGACGACCCCTCGACGTACCGCTGCGACCGGCAGACCGACGACGTCGAGGCGCTGCGCGAGCACCTCGGTCTCGACCGGGTCGACGTGCTCGGGCACTCCGCCGGCGGCGACCTCGCCACGCTGTACGCGGCCCGCCACCCCAAGCGGATCCGCACCCTGGTCCTCGTCACCCCGGCCACGCTGGCCGTAGGCGGCGCCGCCACCGACGAGGACCGCCGCGAGGCGGCCGCGCTCCGCAAGGACGAGCCCTGGTACCCGGCGGCCGAGACCGCGCTGCGCGAGATCGCCCAGGGCCGCGCCCCCGCGGCGGGCTGGGAGGCCATCGCGCCGCTCACCTACGGCCGTTGGGACGCCGCGGCCCAGGCGCACCGGGCCCAGAGCGCGGCCCAGAAGAACGCGGCGGCGTCCGAGGCGTACTACGGCGAGGCCATCTTCGACCCGCCCGCGACCCGCGCCGCCCTCGCCGCCGTGAGCGCGCCGGTGCTCGTGCTCGCGGGCGCCTACGACGGCGGACCGAGCCCCGCCCGCGCCGAGGAGCTGGCCGCGCACTTCCCCGCCGGTGTGTGCCAAGTGCAGCCCGGCGGCGGGCACTTCCCCTGGCTGGACGACCCTGAGTGGTTCACGCGGCGGGTGGCGGGGTTCCTCGCGCAGGACTGAGCGGTGCCCTGTCCGCCCGCGGCAGGCGGGACTCCACGCACACGGCCCAGGAGGACACATCTCGTGCAGCTGATCTCGACCGCGGGCCGCTTGCTGGCTGTTGGCGCCGTGGCCGCCGCCCTGTTCACGGGCAGCGCCGCGGCGGTGGCCGCGCCCGCGCAGCGGACCGCCCCCGCTGCCACCGCCGCGTCCACGGGTCCGTACGCCCCACTGCGCCCACTCGCCGATCTGTCGGCCCAGCGCCTCGCCACCGCCGACCTCGTCGCCGCCGCCAAATACGGCACGGGCGGCCCCATCGACGATCCTGTCCGCGAGAAGCAGGTCTTGGACGCGGTGGCCCAAGAGGCACGGGAGATCGGCGGCGACCCCGAGGCGACGGTGCGCATCTTCCGGGACCAGATCGAGGCCAACAAGATGGTGCAGCGAGGGCTGTTCCGGCGCTGGGACGCCGACCCGTCCCAGGTCCCCAAGGAGCGGCCCGACCTCGCCGAGGTCCGCGAGAAGATCAACCGCGTAAACGGCCGGCTGGTCCGGGGCATCGCCGCTTCAGTGGGCGCGCGGACCGCGCCGTACTGCGGCGGAGCCCTGACCGCGGCCGCCGCACACGTCCGGCGCGCCGACCGGCTCGACGCCCTGCACACGCTTGCCCTCGGGCGGGCTCTGCGGTCCGTCTGCGCGGCATAAGCCGCCGGTACGGCTACCCTCCCGCCGCCACCGCCTTCGCCCACCGGTAGTCCGCCTTGCCGCTCGGTGAGCGCTGGATGTGGTCCGTGAAGACCACCGCGCGCGGAACCTTGTATCCGGCGAGCAGCGCACGGCAGTGAAGCTGGACCGCGTCCAGGTCCAACGACGGTGCGCCCGCGCGGAGTTGGACGACCGCGGCGACCCTGGAGCCCCACCGCTCGTCGGGCACTCCGGCGACCAGCGCGTCGTACACGTCCGGATGCGACTTGAGGGCCTGCTCCACCTCCTCCGGATACACCTTCTCGCCGCCGGTGTTGATGCACTGCGAGCCGCGGCCGAGGACGGTGACGATGCCGTTCTCGTCGACCGTCGCCATGTCACCGAGAAGCACCCAGCGTTCGTCGCCCTTCTGGAAGAAGGTCTCGGCGGTCTTCGCCGGGTCGTTGTAGTAGCCGAGCGGCACGTGGCCGCGTTGTGCGAGACGGCCCGGCTCGCCCACCGGGACCGGCTCGTGGGTGGCCGGGTCCACCACGCGCGTACGGTCGTTGACCTCCAGGCGGAAGCCCTTCTCCGGGCCTGAGTCGTCCGTGGCCCTGCCGTTGGAGCCGGACTCGGAGGAGCCGAAGTTGTTCAGGAGCAGCACGTCCGGCACCAGCTCCTGGAACTGGGCGCGGACCGTCTCCGACATGATCGCCCCGGACGAGGAGACGCTGAACAGCGACGACAGGTCGGTGCCCTTGAGCGGGCCGCGCAGGGCGTCGATGAGCGGCCTGAGCATCGCGTCGCCCACGAGGGACACGCTCGACACCTTCTCCCGCGCGATGGTGCGGAGCACCTCTTCGGGTACGTACTTGCGGTGGAGGGCCACCCGCTGGCCGTAGTTGAAGGCGATGAACGACGTCAGCGTCGACGTGCCGTGCATCAGCGGGGGAGTGGGGAAGAAGGTGAGGCCGGGACCGCCGGCGGCGACGCGCTCGGCCAGCTCCTCGGGCCGCTTCACCGGCTCGCCCGTCGGCTCGCCGCCGAAGAGCCCCGCGAAGAACAGGTCCTCCTGGCGCCACATGACACCCTTGGGCATGCCGGTCGTACCGCCGGTGTAGATGATGAACAGGTCGTCCGCGGAGCGCGGCGCGAATCCCCGGCCCGGCGAGCCCGCCGCCTCCGCGTCGGTGAACGCCACGACGTCCATGGCGTCGAGCGCCGGTGCGACGGCGGGCGGCGTGCCCACCCGGATCAGGTGTCGCAGCCTCTCCGTGCGCGGCAGCGTCGCCGCGACCCGCTCGGTGAACTCGGCGTCGAAGACGAGCGCCGCGAGATCCGCGTCGCGGTAGAGGTAGACCAACTCCTCCTCGACGTAACGGTAGTTGACGTTGACCGGCACGATCCGCGCCTTGAGGCAGGCAAGGACCGTCTGGAGGTACTCGACGCCGTTGTACAGATGCAGTCCCAGATGCTCGCCCGGCTTCAGGCCGCTGTCGATCAGGTGGTGTGCGACGCGGTTGGCCGCCGTGTCCAGCTCGGCGTAGGTCAGCCGGCGCTCCGCACCCGTGCCGGGGTGGTCGATGTAGACGAGCGCCTCACGGTCGGGGACCACGTCGACGACCGACTCGAACAGGTCGGCAAGGTTGTACTCCACCGCACTCCTCCTGACCCCGGCACCCACTCCGACGTCCCGTCCGACGTCTGGCTTGGCGGTCATCAGAGCAGAGGCTCCCCTGAGTGGGAAGGGCTCTCGCAGAAAGAAACTGACTGACTGTCAGAAAAGTATTGAACTGGCTCCCCGCCTACTGCAACCTGTTCCAGGTCCGGAGGCGACAGGCCGGCCGTTCGGTGGCCGTCGATGGAGGGAGCACGGCACATGGGTGGGACGGAACACCTCTCCGTGCGGCGCGAAGGCGCCACACTGATCCTCACGCTGAACAGGCCCGAAGCGAAGAACGCCCTCTCGCTGTCGATGCTCGTGGGCCTCTACGACGGCTGGGTGGCGGCCGACGAGGACGACGCGGTCCGCTCGATCGTGCTGACCGGCGCGGGCGGCGCGTTCTGCGCGGGCATGGACCTCAAGGCCCTCGCGGGCGGCGGGATGGAGGGCGAGCGGTACCGGGACCGGATGAAGGCCGACCCCGATCTGCACTGGAAGGCGATGCTGCGCCACCACCGGCCCCGCAAGCCGGTCATCGCCGCCGTCGAGGGGTACTGCGTGGCCGGCGGCACGGAGATCCTCCAGGGCACCGACATCCGCGTCGCCGGCGAGTCGGCGACCTTCGGCCTCTTCGAGGTCCGGCGCGGCCTGTTCCCCATCGGGGGCTCCACCGTGCGCCTTCCGCGCCAGATCCCTCGTACGCACGCACTCGAAATGCTGCTCACCGGGCGGCCCTACTCGGCGGCCGAGGCCGCCGCGATCGGCCTCGTCGGGCACGTCGTACCGGACGGCGCCGCACTGGAGAAGGCGCTCGTCATCGCCGAGCAGATCAACGGATGCGGGCCACTCGCCGTGGAGGCGGTCAAGGCATCGGTGTACGAGGCCGCTGAGCTGACGGAGACGGACGGCCTGGCGGCCGAACTGGAACGGGGATGGCCCGTCTTCGACACCGCTGACGCGAAGGAGGGCTCCAGAGCCTTTGCGGAGAAGCGGGCGCCTGTGTACCGGCGGGCGTAGGCCAGTGGCACAGCCCCGCGCCCCCTACGGGGCTCCTTCCATCCCCTGAGTGAAATGGAGTTCGCCCATGGCGTCCGGCCCGTCCCCCGATGTGCTCCGTGCTCCTCTTGTCGTCGAGTTTCCGTTCACGCGGTCCCTCGGACCCGTGCAGAGTGCCTTTCTGACCGGGCTGCGGGAACGCACCGTGCTCGGTGTGAAGACCGGTGACGGACGCACGCTCGTGCCGCCCGTCGAGTACGACCCCGTGACCGCCGAGGAGATACGTGACCTCGTCGAGGTCGGCGCCACGGGGACCGTCACCACCTGGGCCTGGAACCACGAGCCTCGCCGCGGCCAGCCCCTCGCTACCTCCTTCGCCTGGGTCCTGGTGAAGCTGGACGGCGCCGACACCGCCCTGCTGCACGCCCTCGACGCCCCCGGCCCGGACGCCGTGCGCACCGGCATGCGCGTCCGCATCCGCTGGGCCGCCGAACGCGTCGGCGCGATCACGGACATCGCCTGCTTCGAGCCGTACGACGGAGAGGGCGGGGGCCGGCGAAGCGCGCCGCACAGCGGTGAGTTCGCCGAACCCGTCACCGGGATCGTCGCGCCCGCCCGGCTCGATTACACCTACTCGCCCGGCCGCGCCCAGTCCGCGTACATCCACGCCCTCTCCGAGCGGAAGACCGTCGGCGAGCGCTGCCCCTCCTGCCGCATGGTGTACGTCCCGCCCCGGGGCGCCTGTCCCACCTGCGGGGTCGCCACGGCGGAGCGGGTGGAGGTCGGGCCGCGCGGCACCGTCACGACGTACTGCATCGTCAACATCAAGGCGAAGAACCTCGACATCGAAGTGCCGTACGTGTACGCGCACATCGCCTTGGACGGCGCCGACCTCGCGCTGCACGCGCGCATAGCCGGCATCCCCTACGACGAGGTCCGCATGGGCCTGCGCGTCGAGCCGGTGTGGACCGAAGGCGGCCGCTATCCCGAGCACTACCGGCCCACGGGGGAGCCCGACGCCGACTACGACATGTACAAGGAGCTGATCTAGATGGCGCCGCCCCGCAAGCCGTCCGTGCCGCGGCCCGCCCGCGACGTCGCCGTCGTCGCCTTCGGGCAGACCGACCATCTGCGCTCCACCGACGAGCTGTCCGAGGTCGAGATGCTCATGCCGGTACTGCACGAAGTGCTGGCCGCCACCGGTCTGAAGACCAGCGACATCGGGTTCACCTGCTCCGGCTCCTGCGACTATCTCGCGGGCCGCGCCTTCTCCTTCACGATGGCGCTCGACGGGGTGGGCGCCTGGCCGCCGATCTCCGAGTCGCACGTCGAGATGGACGGCGCCTGGGCGCTGTACGAGGCGTGGACGAAGCTGCAGACCGGCGAGACCGACACCGCGCTCGTCTACTCCTACGGCAAGTCCTCGCCCGGCTCCGTACGCGATGTACTGACCCGGCAGCTCGACCCGTACTACGTCGCCCCGCTCTGGCCCGACTCCGTGGCGCTCGCCGCCCTCCAGGCTCAGGCGCTCATCGACGCGGGCGAGACCGACGAGCCCGCGCTGGCCGGGATCGCCCACCGCAGCCGGGCCGACGCCACCGCCAACTCCCGCGCGCAGCTGTCCGGTTCGGTCGCGCAGGGCGAATACGTCGTACGTCCCCTGCGCACCGGCGACTGCCCGCCGGTCGGAGACGGAGCCGCCGCCGTGATCCTCGCGGCGGGGGAGCGGGCCCGGGAGCTGTGCGAGCGGCCCGCGTGGATCCGGGGCATCGACCACCGCGTCGAGGCCCACGCACTCGGAGTGCGCGACCTCACCGACTCACCGTCCACGCGCCTGGCCGCCGAGCGCGCCGGAGCCTTCGAACGCCCCGTGGACACCGCAGAGTTGCACGCCCCGTTCACCGCACAGGAGGTCGTCCTGCGCAAGGCCCTGAAGCTCGGTGACGACGTCGCGGTCAACCCGTCGGGGGGTGCGCTCGGCGCCAACCCCATGATGGCCGCCGGACTCATCCGCATCGGCGAGGCCGCCGCCCGCATCCACCGAGGAGCCTCGGACCGCGCCGTCGCGCACGCCACCTCGGGGCCCTGCCTCCAGCAGAACCTGGTGGCCGTCCTGGAAGGAGAGACCCGATGAGCGGTTCGATGAGCGGTTCGGGGAGCAGTTCGGTGGGCGGTTCGGTGGGCGGTTCGGTCGGCAAGGAGCCCGTCGCCGTCGTCGGAATCGGCCAGACCAAGCACGTGGCCGCACGGCGTGACGTGTCGATCGCGGGCCTGGTCCGTGAGGCGGCCAAAAGCGCCCTGGAAGACGCCGAGTTGACCTGGGCCGACATCGACGCCGTCGTCATCGGCAAGGCGCCCGACTTCTTCGAGGGCGTCATGATGCCGGAGCTGTACCTCGCCGACGCCCTCGGCGCCGTCGGCAAACCCATGCTCCGCGTGCACACGGCCGGCTCCGTCGGCGGCTCCACGGCACTCGTCGCCGCCAACCTCGTCGCGGGCCGCATCCATGGCACCGTCCTGACCCTCGCCTTCGAAAAGCAGTCGGAGTCCAACGCGATGTGGGGCCTGTCGCTGCCCATCCCCTTCCAGCAGCCGCTGCTCGCGGGGGCGGGCGGCTTCTTCGCCCCACACGTACGCGCGTACATGCGGCGCACGGGCGCCCCCGACACGGTGGGCTCCCTCGTCGCGTACAAGGACCGCCGCAACGCCCTGAAGAACCCCTACGCGCACCTCCACGAGCACGACATCACCCTGGAGAAGGTCCAGACCTCGCCCATGCTCTGGGACCCGATCCGCTACTCCGAGACCTGCCCGTCCTCCGACGGCGCCTGCGCGATGATCCTCACCGACCGTGCGGGCGCGGCCCGTTCGCCCCGGCCGCCCGCCTGGATGCACGGCGGCGCGATGCGCAGCGAGCCGACGCTCTTCGCGGGCAAGGACTTCGTCTCCCCGCAGGCCGGCAAGGACTGCGCGGCCGACGTCTACCGTCAGGCGGGCATCGCGGAGCCCCGCCGGGAGATCGACGCCGTCGAAATGTACGTGCCGTTCTCCTGGTACGAGCCGATGTGGCTGGAGAACCTCGGCTTCGCGGCGGAGGGCGAGGGCTGGAAGCTCACCGAGTCCGGCGTGACGGAACTGGACGGCGACCTCCCCGTGAACATGTCCGGCGGCGTCCTGTCGACCAACCCCATCGGCGCCTCCGGCATGATCCGTTTCGCGGAGGCGGCACTTCAGGTGCGCGGTCAGGCGGGAGAGCACCAAGTACCGGGGGCGCGCAAGGCACTTGGGCACGCCTATGGAGGCGGCGCCCAGTTCTTCTCGATGTGGCTCGTCGGGGCCGAACCGCCCACCACCTGACGCCACCGGCGCGCCGGACGGAGCGCACTCCTTGCTCCGCGACCTGTCCGGCGCCCGAAGCGAAAGCTAGGCTGACGCCGGACGACGCATTTGGGAGGAGCACGGACGTGGCCGAAGGCACCATTCAGCAGCATCCATTCGCGGGCTGGGACAAGCCGGAGCTCGACCTCAGCAGTGCCGACTGGCGATCGAGCAGCGAAGGGCGCGGGGACGTGGAGATCGCCTTCGTCGAAGGTTTCGTCGCGATGCGCAACGGAGGCCGGCCTGAGGGCCCGTCCTTGATCTTCACTCCGGCGGAGTGGGGGGCGTTCGTGCACGGCGCGCGTGCGGGGGAGTTCGATCTGACGTAGAGCGTGCTCGCCGCGCTGATGTGCCTGGGCTAGCGGAGTACGACGCAGCCCTTGCCCTCAAGCGTCCGGAGGAGGTCCTCGTGGACGTGGGTGTCGTTCCATCGGAGGTCCAGCTTCTCCAGGGACGGCAACTCGCTCAGCCAGTCGGGGAGATGGCGCACCTGATTCCCGCGGAGGTCGACGCGGCGGAGCAGGGGCAGACCGCGCTGGTGGTGGCGGGGTCGCCGGCCGGGCGAACGACCGCCGGGGCGCGGGTGCCTGCGGGCAGGGCGTCATCGGTGGCCGTGCGGTTGCCCGCAGTCGGGGTCTCGCTCCCGGTGTGGTGGTCTTCTGCGGCGGTGCGGGGGTCGGCCAGTACGCGGTCGTCGTCCTCGGTGAGACGGTGGCCGGCAGCCATGCGGCCGCCCACCTCGGTGCCGCCGCCCGCGCGCGTGCCGCCCTCGACCCGCCCGGTGGCGTCCACGCGCCCACTGCCCTCGACACGCTCGGTGGCGCCCACGCACCCACCGCCCTCCGCACCGGTGCTGCCTTCCGCGCCCGTGCCGGTGTCCACGCGCGTGCCGGTGTCCACGCCCGTGCTGCCCTCCGCGCCCGTGCCGGTCTCCGCACCCGTGCCGCTCTCCCCGTCCGTGCGGTCGTCCACTGTCCTGCTCCCTCCCCGTCCCTGCTTCTGCCCCCGCCCCTCCCCCGCGCCGTCGATCTCGCCCCCGGTTCAGCCCGCAACCGAGCGCCCCCCACCGGCCCCACCCACGCCGATTTCTCCCCGCGAGGCTACTCGGTGTGCGGTATCCGGCCATGGACCCGCACCGCCCCGCCGCCCCCCGCCGACCAGCCGCGCCCCCGCGTCGGTAAACGTCGGCGGCCACGTACCATGGGCGCATGTCCTTCCTCCGCCGCCGCAGCTCCGCCACCCCCGCGGGCCCGGACTTCGATGTACTGGCCATGGATCCCGGTGACTGGCCCGGCAATCTCGGCGCGGGTCTGCTGCCCGCCCCCGACGGCAGCTGCCAGGGCGTGTTCCTGCGCTACGACCTGTTCGGCGGGCGCGGCCCCGCCATGATCATCGGCAACCTCCCCGAGGGTTCCCCCGCGCGCGAGACCGCCGAGGGCGAGGTCCCCTTCGAGGTGGCCCAGCTGCTCCTGGCCCTGGAGAACGACGAGGAGATCACCGTCGTCTCGACGGAGGACATCCCGGTGATGCAGGGGGACAACCTCCTCATCGTGCGCCGCCTGAAGCTCTCGGAGAGCCGCATCTCCTGCGTGCAGTTCGACCGCAGCGACAACGTCCTGGTGACCATCGCCGCCTGGGACCGGCCGATCACCGACGACCTGTACGCCCTCCTGAAGCCGCTGCCCGCGGAACTCTTCCAGCAGGCTTGACCGCCCTCGGCCGGACCCGAGCGCCCCGCCGACCCCGCACTTCCGTCCAAGCACCGCCCCGTTCCGTCCAAGGAGCGGGGCGGTTTTCTGTCTTGTCAGGGCAGTCATCGGACTTTTAACGTGATCCGTCATGACTCAGGGGATCACGCGAAGGACCACCATGAAGTCCGCACTCGGCAGCGCAGCAGTTCTCGCGGCGGGAAGCGGGGCGCTCGACGACGTCGAGGCGGCTGATACATCGGGTGAATCGACCCTCTGGTACGCCGCTCCCGCCGAGGACTGGGAGCGCGAGGCCCTGCCCATCGGCAACGGCGCCCTCGGCGCCATGGTCTTCGGCACCCTCGCCTCGGAACGGCTGCAGTTCAACGAGAAGACCCTGTGGACCGGCGGCCCCGGCTCGAAGGAGGGCTACGACTTCGGCAACTGGCGCGCCCCGAGACCCGGCGCCCTCGACGCCGTGCGCGAGGAGCTTGACGCCAAGAGCCGACTCTCCCCCGACGCGGTCGCCGCGCGGCTCGGCCAGTCCCGCCGCGGCTACGGCGCCCACCAGACCTTCGGCGACCTGCACATCGACGTGCCCGGCGCCCCGGCCCCCGACGCCACCACATACCGCCGCGCCCTCGACCTCGACCAGGGCCTCGCGACCGTCACCTACCGCCACGAACAGACGCGCCACCACCGTGAGTTCTTCGCCTCGTACCCGCACCGAGTGATCGTCGGCCGCCTCTCCGCCGGCCGCGCCGCCCAGGTCACCTGCACCCTCCGCTACACCTCGCCCCGCGCCGACTTCACCGCGAAGGCGGACGACGACCGGATCACCGTACGAGGTCAACTCGCCGACAACGGCCTGGAGTTCGAGGCTCAGCTGCGGATCCGGCACCAGGGCGGCACACGCGTCGCGCACGACGACGGCAGCGTCACCGTGACCGGCGCCGACCACGTGTGGTTCGTCCTCGCCGCGGGCACCGACTACGCCGACACCTACCCCGACTACCGGGGCGAAGACCCGCACGCGGCCGTCACCCGCGCCGTCGACAAGGCGATCGGGACGGGCCACGCGGCGCTGCGCGCCCGCCATGTGCGCGACCACCGCGCCCTGTTCGGCCGGGTCGGCCTCGACCTCGGCCAGGCCCTGCCCGCCGACGTCCCCACCGACCGGCTGCTCAAGCGGTACGGGGAAAAGCAGGACGGGGGCAAGCAGTACGGGGACAAGCAGGACGGGGAAGCGAGCGGCGCCGCCGACCGGGCGCTCGAAGCGCTGTTCTTCCAGTACGGGCGCTACCTCCTCATCGCCTCCTCGCGCCCGGGATCACTGCCCGCCAACCTCCAGGGCGTCTGGAACAACAGCACCACCCCGCCCTGGTCGGCCGACTACCACACCAACATCAACCTCCAGATGAACTACTGGCCCGCCGAGGCCGCCAATCTGGCGGAGACCACCGCTCCGTACGACCGTTTCGTCGAGGCCCTGCGCACGCCCGGGAGGCGCACGGCCAAGGAGATGTTCGGCAGCCGCGGCTGGGTGGCGCACAACGAGACCAACCCCTACGGCTTCACCGGGGTCCACGACTGGTCGACCGCCTTCTGGTTCCCCGAGGCCGCCGCCTGGCTCACCGCGCAGCTCTACGAGCACTACCGCTTCGGCGGCTCCACGAACTATCTGCGCTCCACCGCGTACCCGGCGATGAAGGAGGCCGCCGAGTTCTGGCTCGACAACCTCCGCACCGACCCGCGCGACGGCACCCTGGTCGCCACGCCCAGCTACTCGCCCGAGCACGGCGACTTCACCGCGGGCGGCGCCATGGCCCAGCAGATCGTCCACGACCTGCTCACCAACACGCTGGAGGCGGCGCGGGTGCTCGGCGACTCGCCGTCCTTCCGCGCCGAGCTGGAGAAGACCCTGGACGGCCTCGACCCCGGCCTGCGCATCGGCTCCTGGGGCCAACTCCAGGAGTGGAAAGCCGACATGGACGGTGAGAGTGACGACCACCGGCATGTCTCCCACCTCTACGCCCTGCACCCCGGCCGGCAGATCGAGCCCGGCAGCCGGTGGGCCGAGGCGGCGAAGGTCTCCCTCACGGCGCGCGGCGACGGCGGCACCGGCTGGTCCAAGGCGTGGAAGATCAATTTCTGGGCGCGGCTGCGCGACGGCGACCACGCGCACAAGATGCTCGGCGAACAGCTCAGGTCCTCCACGCTGCCCAACCTCTGGGACACCCACCCGCCGTTCCAGATCGACGGCAACTTCGGCGCGACCGCGGGCATCGTCGAGATGCTCCTGCAGAGCCACCACGACGCGATCGAGATCCTGCCCGCGCTGCCCGCGAGCTGGCCCGACGGCTCGGTGCGCGGCCTGCGCGCACGCGGCGGCGCGACCGTCGACATCACCTGGGAGACCGGCCGCGCCACCCGTATCGTCCTGAAGGCCTCGCGCACACGCGAACTCACGGTGCGCGGCGACCTGTTCAGAGGCGGTACGACGACGTTCAGGGCGCGGGCCGGACAGCGCTACGTCTTCGACTAGGTCTGCCCCCACGCCAAGTCCGGCGTCACGACATCGACGGGACCACCCGTACGTCCGCCGCCCGCACATACCCGATGCGGTGCCCGTACTGGATCACGTAGTACATGTCCTTGCCGCGCACCACCTTGTGCGGCGTGGTGTCGAACGTCGGCGCGTAGAAGTACTCGCCCGGCACCTTGTCGCCGATCACGTACTTCTGGCCCGCCAGGATCTTGTACGGCAGCGGGGAGACGGCCTGCACGGGCACGCCCGCCGGGTAGGCCTCCTTCTCGGGGTACGCGCGCCCGTACACCGGGACCTCGCTCGCGCCCTCCTTCGGCGTCACCACGAGCCCCTTCGCGTCGACGGCGGTGGGCTGCTTCTTCGGGTTCTTGAACCAGGCCTTCTGGCCGAGGTACCAGACGGCGGTCCAGTCGCCCTGGCGGTCGGCGACCGCGTACCGCTGACCGGTGGAGAGCCGAGCCCCGACGTCGTTCACGTCGATCGTCGAGTCCTGGCCGCCCGGACGCTTGCCGATGTCCTTGATCAGCGGCGCGTCGTCACGCGGCGCGGTGTGGACCCGCACCGCCGCCGAACCGTGCGGCACGCACTTCTCACCGGGCTTGGCGCAGCCCGTGTACTCCGGCCTGTTCGCCGAGTACTCGGGGGCCACCGTCACGAGACCGCCGTTCGGGCCCGCCGTGCGGTGGAACGGCTTGCCGAGCAGGGTGAAGTAGTGCTGCCAGTCCCAGTACGGGCCCGGGTCGGTGTGCATCCCCGGGATGGAGGACGAGACCGGGCCCTGGACGTTGTCGTGGCCGAGGATGTGCTGGCGGTCCAGCGGGATGTCGTACTTCTTGGCGAGGTACTTCACCAGACGGGCCGACGTGCGGTACATCGCCTCGGTGTACCAGGTGTCGGGAGCGGTCAGGAAACCCTCGTGCTCCAGGCCGATCGACTTGGCGTTCACGTACCAGTTGCCCGCGTGCCAGGCGACGTCCTTGGCCTTCACGTGCTGGGCGATGTGGCCGTCGGTGGAGCGCAGGGTGTACTGCCATGAGACGTAGGTCGGGTCCTGCACCATCTTCAGGACGCCCTCCCACCGCCCCTCGGTGTCATGGACGATGATCGAGTCGATGCTCTGGCTCTTGGGCCGGTTCGACAGATCGTGGTTGCCGTAGTCCGGATTCCCGTTGGGGTCCTTGAACTCCTCGTACGGCGCCGGGATCCACTCGCACGACACGGTCCTCGGGCACTCCGTCTCACCCGCGGCCGCCTCGCGCAGCCCCATGCGCTTCAGCTGCGCCGCGTCGGGCCGCAGACCGGGCACCGCAGGGAGCGCCACGCGCTGGCCCGCGTCCGTGGTGCGCCGCTCGCCGTCGCGGATGACGGCGAACACGTCATTGGCGTACGTCGCCGCCGTCGCCTCGTCGTCCGCGCCGGAGAAGCGGGCGATCGCGCCGTACCAGTCGGCGGGGTCGGCGCTCAGCGGCCTGCCGAGCTTCTTCTGGGCCGCGACGAGCAGAGCGGCGCCGCCCTCCACATTCGCGGCGGTGTCGGTACGCAACTCCTCCGCCGACAGGCCGCTCAGCTCGGCCGCGCGGGGCAACGTACTGAGCCGCGCCGGGAGTTCGGACTCCTCCGGGATCTCCGCCTTGGGCGGCGGCATCGGGCGCGAGGTGTCGCCGCGCGGGTCCTCCTCGCCCTCGCTGTGGTGCGGGGCGGAGGCCAGAGCGGTGCGCGCGTCGGTGAGGTGCATGGGGCCGTAGCCGCCGGTGACGCTGGCCGCGCCGCCGTGCGCGTCCCAGCGGGACTGCAGATACGAGACGCCGAGCAGCACGCTCTGGGGCACGCGGTACTCGGCGGCGGCGGACGCGAAGGCGCCCTGCAGCTGTGTGGTGGACGGCTCTCGGGAAACGCCGGATGACGGGGCGGCGCCGAGCAGCGGCACGAGCAGGCCGGCCGACGCGAGGGCGCCCGCCGTCCTGATGGTGCGTCCGCGCGCCGACGAGGTACGGGCGGTGGTTCCTCGCAATGCAGCCTCCTGGGGCTCCTGGGCCGATGAAGCGTGGCGGGGCGTGCGGGGCCGGGCGTGCGTCAGTGGTACCGGCTCTCCGACGATCCGTCAATCATGCCCAGGAGAAGGGGGAGGAGGCGGTGTCGGCATAGGCCGGTATGCCCTTCCCGACGACATGGGCCAGAGGCATACGAAAGTCCGCGGTGCGCCCCTGTCCTGGGCGTACCGCGGACCTCCGGTCCCCGTCAGCGAGTGCCGACCGCCGCTCGCACGGCCCGGCGGGCCATCTGGCAGTCGTCGTGCAGCCGCCTCAGGAGCAGCCGCTGTTCCTCGCCGGACGGCGCAGCACCGGGGTGGGCCGGGACCGGTGCCGCCGGGGCCGATTCGTGCATCGAACGCTGCACGGCCGTTTCGTACGTACGGATCTCGCGGGTCAGCACCAGCATGAGATTGACCAGGAACGCGTCGCGCGCCGCGGGCCCCGCCGACTGCGCCAGCTGACTGATCTCGCGCCGCGCCACCGGGGCGTCGCCGAGGACCGTCCACAGCGTCGCCAGGTCGTAGCCCGGCAGGTACCAGCCCGCGTGCTCCCAGTCGACCAGGACGGGCCCGGCGGGCGAGAGCAGGATGTTCGACAGCAGGGCGTCGCCGTGGCAGAACTGCCACATGGCCTCGGGGCCCTCTCCCTGGTGGACCGCCGAGTGCGCGATGCCGTGCAGCAGCTTCTGCAGGTCGCCCATGTCGCGGTCCGTCAGCAGGCCCAGCTCGTGGAAGCGGGAGATCCGCCTGCCGTAGTCCATCGGCCTGCCGAACATCTCCGCCGGCGGCCGCCACTGGTTCAGGCGCAGCACGGAGCCGAGCGCCGCCCGGATGTCCGCCCGCGGCGGGGCCTCGACCGGATGCCGCTGCAGTGCCGCCACCCGTCCCGGCATCCGCTCGATCACCAGTGTGCAGTCCTCGGGATCGGCGGCGATCAGCCGAGGCGCACGGACCGGCGGGCGGTGCCGGACGAACGAGCGGTAGGCAGCTATTTCGTGCCGGATCCGGTCGGCCCACAGGGAAGAGTGGTCCAGTAAACACTTGGCGACGGCGGCACCGCGTCCTGCCGTACCGACGAGCAGTACGGTGCGGCCGCTCCGGCGGAGCACCTGCACGGGGTTGAACTCCGGACAGATGCGGTGCACCGAGGCGATCGCGGTACGCAGTTGCGCCCCCTGGGGGCCGGACAAGTCGAGTCTCCCGCTGAGCGGTTGTGCGCCGGATCCCGGTGCGCGACGCGTCCGGCCGGCACCGAGCTGCGCGGCGGAGGGCCGCACCGGTTCCAGATAGGGGCCGCCCGAGGAAGGGGGCACCTCGCGGCCACGGGGGGCCGGGGGGCGCGGGCGAAGCGGCCGGGGCGGGGCGGACACGGAGGACGATGCTGCGTACATGGGCGATACAGATCCCTTCGTGTGCCTGTGGATTGCGTGCGCCTCCCGCCCCGATCGCGTGGGGAGCACCCTGGGGAGTACCTCGCGGCGACCGGGTCGGGGTGGCGCACTCCTACCTGACACCCGGCGTCCCCTGGCACACCATGTGGCGCACCCTGGCGAACCCTGGCGAATAGTCGCTCAGCAACTGACAGGCGGTTACTGTCAACTCAGCCGAGAACCTGGGGGCTTGACGTGAACGGACAATCCAATACCCGCCTGTCGGATCTGTTCGGCCTGGCCGGCTGGTCCAAGGGTGAGCTCGCGAGACTGGTGAACCGGCAGGCGGCGGCCATGGGCCACTCCCAGCTGGCCACCGACACCTCGCGGGTGCGGCGGTGGATCGACATGGGGGAGATCCCGCGCGATCCGGTGCCCCGGGTGCTGGCTGTTCTGTTCACCGAGCGTCTCGGCCGTGTCGTGACCACTGAGGATCTAGGTCTGGTCCGGCACGGGCGTCCAGGGAAGCGGCGCGACGACGGGAGTGCGGAGCACCCCGACGGCGTGCCGTGGGCGCCCGAGCGGACAGCCGCGGTCCTCACCGAATTCACGGGAATGGACCTCATGCTCAACCGACGCGGCTTGGTGGGCGCGGGCGCCGCGCTTGCCGCAGGCTCCGCACTCAGCAGCGCCATGCACGACTGGCTGCACACCGACCCGGCCCTCGCGGCCGACGCCCCCCGTATCAGCGACCCCCTGTACGCCGACCCCGCCGGATTCGACCGCTATGAGGCGGCCCCCATCGGGTCACCGGAGATCGAGGAGCTGGAGCGCTCGGTCGAGGTGTTCCGCGCCTGGGACGCGGCCCGCGGCGGCGGGTTGCAGCGCAAGGCCGTCGTGGGCCAGCTCAACGAGGTGGGCGGCATGCTCGCCTACCGCCACCCCGACCATCTCCAGCGCCGCCTGTGGGGCGTCGCCGCCAACCTCGCCGTCCTCGCGGGCTGGATGTCGCACGACGTCGGCCTGGAGCCCACGGCCCAGAAGTACTTCGTCATCGCGGCGCACGCGGCGCGCGAGGGCGGTGACCGCCCTCGCGCGGGGGAGGCCCTTTCGCGGGCAGCGCGCCAGATGGTGCACCTGGGCAAGCCGGACGACGCCCTGGACCTGATGAAGCTCGCCAAGTCGGGTGCGGGGGAGGAGGCGCTGCCCCGCACCAAGGCGATGCTGTACACCATCGAGGCCTGGGCGCAGGCGTCGATGGGGCGCGGTCAGGCGATGCGGCGCACGCTCGGCCTCGCCGAGGACCTGTTCGTCTCGGACAAGGGCGACGTGCCCCCGCCGAGCTGGATGCAGATGTTCGACGAGGCCGACCTGCACGGCATGCAGGCCCTGGCCTACCGCACCCTCGCCGACCACGAACCGGCCGCGGCGAACACCGCGCAGCGACACGCCAAGGAGGCCATCGAGCTGCGGTCCAGGGGCCGTGACCGCTCGCAGATCTTCGACTATCTCTCGCTGGCGTCGGCCTGCTTCATCGCCGACGACCCCGAACAGGCCGACCGGTACGCGAGACTCGCGCTGGTGTCGATGGGGGCCAACTCCTCCCACCGCACCTGGGACCGGCTCCGGGAGATGTACCGGCTGACGGCGCAGTACGCCGGATATCCGAAGATCCAGGACCTGCGCGAGGAGATCAAGCTCGCGCTGCCGAAGGGGGCCAAGCGGGCGGGCCGGACAGCGAGGGCGTAACAGGACTCAGCACCGCGCGATCAACAGGCAGGCGTCGTCCTCGCGCAGGGCCCCGCCGAACTCCTCGACGACGGTCTCCACGCACTCCCGTGCCGTACGCCGCTCCGCGAAGCGGGGCGCGAGGGAGAGCAGCCGGCCCGTCGCCGCGTCCCTGTCATGCCGTGGCACCAGACCATCGGTGTGCAGTAATAACAGGTCCCCGGGCCGCAGTTGCTCTTCGGCCTGCTCGTACACCGCTCCGGAGGTGGCTCCGAGGAGCACGCCGACCGGTGGCGTCAGCGCGCGCCCCGTCCCGTCGCGGAACAGCAGCGGGGCGGGGTGCCCGGCCTGCGCCCAGGTGAGCAGGCGCGTGTCGGGGTCGTAGCGGCAGCAGATCGCGCTGCCGAGGGCGGGCTGGACCGTGGCGTCAAGGAGGTCGTTGAGCCAGCCCATGAGCTTGCCGGGCCGGGCTCCCGCGACCGCCATGCCGCGCAGCGCGCCGAGGAGCATCGCCATGCCGGCGGTGACGGTGACGCCGTTCCCGGTGAGGTCGCCGACGCTCAACAGGCCGTGACCGTCGGGGAGTTCCATCGCGTCGTACCAGTCGCCGCCGGCGGGCGCGCCGAGTGAGGAGGGGAGGTGGTGGGCGGCGAGGTCGAGCCGTGCGGGGGTGCCTCGCGGGAAGCGCAGCGCGTCTCGCCACGGCGGCAGGTCCGTCTCCCGCGGTTCGACCGTGAACCGGTGTCCGGCGTCCGCCGTGTCGAGCCGGCGCCGCAGCGAGTCATGGGTCTCGCGGAGCACGCGCTGGCTGCGACGCAGTTCGCTGACGTCCCGAAGGACCGCCCACATGGAGGCGGTGGAGCCGTCCCCGGCGAGCACGGGCTCGCCCATCATGTGCACCTGGCGCACGCCCCCGCCGGGACGCACGATGCGGAACTCGCCGTCGATGGGCTTTCCGTCGATCAGGCAGTCCGTGACCATCGCGGTCAGCAGGGGCTGGTCGTCGGAGTGCACGAGGGAGGGGAGTTCGTCGAGGGAGAGCGGGGGAGCGGCCGGGTCGCGGCCGAGGATCTGGTAGAGCTCGCAGGACCAGCTGGCCTCGTCGGTGAGGAGGTTCCACTCGGCGCTGCCCACCCGGCTCAGGAGCGAGCTTCCGCGTAACTCGGTGGGCGCGGGAGCGGTCGGCGCCGCGGGTTCCCCTCCCACCCGCGGGGGGCCGTCCCGCAGCTGGGCGAGATGGTCATCGAGGTCGTCGAGCTGGTGCACCGCCAGGTCGCACAGGGCCCGCTGCCAGCGCCCCGCCGGGTCCGCCCGGTCGCTGACGGCGTCGCGCCGGACGGCGTCGACCTCGCCGCGGAGCCGACGCGTCTGCGAGATCAGCGCGTCGACCGTGCCGCGCTCGGGCGGCTGGGCGGCGGCGTGGTCCGCGAAGACATGGGACGGCATGGGGTGCTCCGGTGAAGGTGCGGTGCGACCAACTTGGCGGATGGTGGACCGCTAATGACTTTCGCACAGCAGAAGGGGGTCCGTAAGGGATTTGGCAACACCCGATACGGTGTTGCTCGCGGCATATGCCTTTGTCCTGCGGGACGTTCAAGGCCGTTCGACGCCCTTCAAGGCCGCAGATACCGGATGACCGCGAGGACCCGCCGATTGTGATCGTGCGAGGCGGGGAGGCCGAGCTTGCCGAAGACCGCCGCCACGTGTTTCTCCACCGTGCCGGGCGAGACGAAGAGGGCCTGGGCGATCGACGCGTTGGAGCGGCCCTCCGCCATCAGGGAGAGCACCTCGCGCTCCCGGGTGGTGAGCGGGGCCAGTTCGGCCGCGCGGTGGCCTGCGCCGGCGAGCTGGGTGACGACCTCCGGGTCGAGCGCGGTGCCGCCCGCCGCCACCCGTTCCAGGGCGTCCGTGAACTCCGCGACGTTCGCGACCCGGTCCTTGAGCAGATAGCCGACGCCCGCCGAGCCCGCCGCGAGCAGCCGCGTGGCGTACTTCGTCTCGACGTACTGCGAGAACAGCAGCACCCCCGTGCCGGGGTGCGCGCCACGGATGTCGATGGCCGCGCGCAGCCCCTCGTCCGTGTGGGTCGGCGGCATCCGGATGTCGACCACCGTGACGTCGGGGCGGTGTTCGGCCACCGCCTCGCGCAGCGCGTCCGCGTCGCCCACGGCGGCGCAGATCTCGTGCCCGCGGTCGGCGAGCATCCGGGCCAGCAACTCCCGCAGCACGGCGGCGTCCTCGGCGATCACGACACGCATGGCCCGCATGCTCTCACGCGTGCGGCGGCAGCTCGACGGTGACCACCGTCGGGCCGCCCTCGGGGCTGCGTACGTCGATGAGTCCGTCGACCGTACGTACGCGCTGCGCGAGCCCGGTCAGACCGCTGCCCGCGCCGAAGGCGGCGCCGCCCCGCCCGTCGTCGCTGACGTGGAGCCGCAGCGCCCCCTCCCGCTGGGTCACGGTCAGTGCGGCCCGGCGCGCCCCGCTGTGCTTGATGACGTTGGTCAGGAGCTCGGCGGCACAGAAGTACGCGATGGTCTCGATCGCCGGCGTCGGCCGCACGGGTACGTCCGCCGTCAGTTCGACCGGCACCGTGCTGCGCGAGGCGAGTGTGGCGAGCGCGTCGGGCAGGCCGTCGTCCAGGGCGGGCGGGTGGAGGCCGCGGGCCAGGTCGCGGAGCTCGGTGAGCGCCTCGGTGGCGCTCCGGTGCGCGCCCTCGACGAGTTGGCGGACGCGTGCCACGTCCAGGGGCCGGCCGGCGTCGAGGCGTTCCTTGACCATGTCGAGGCCCATCGCCACCGCGACCAGACGGACCTGCGCGCCGTCGTGCAGATCGCGCTCGACCCGGCGCAGCAGAGCCACCGAGTCGTCGACGGCGAGTGCGCGCGTCTCCTCCAGGTCCCGCACGCGGTCCGCGAGCCGGCCCGGCCCCAGCAGGGCCCGGATCAGCCAGCGGTCGCCGGCGACGACGAGCCGGGTCACCCAGGGGGCGCACAGCAGGGTGGCGACGCCGGTCAGGACCGTGAGCCAGGTCCCGGCGAAGGTGTCCGCGGTCGGGCCGCCGACCGGCACGGGCGTGAGCACCGGCATGCCCTGCGGGTCACCGGCCTGCGGGTGCTGCCCGAACAGCGCCCAGCGAAGCGGAGCGGTGACGTTCACCAGGCCCGTGACCCACCACAGGACGGCGTACGCGCCGAGTGCGCCCACCGGCAGCTTCGTGAGGACGTAGGTCGCCGACCGCCAGCCGGTGCCGTCCCGCAGCCGCGCGTCGAGCCGCCCCACGAGGCCGTCACCCGGGCGGAACGGCGGCGGCGCGGCCGTCCGCTCACCGAGCAGCGCCGCGGCGAGGCGACGGTGGACGCCGCCCAGCGCGCGGGCGAGACGCAGCCCCGCGATGAGCAGCAGCACGCCCATCACCGTGAGCACCAGGGAGAGCGTCAGCCCGGCGCCGAGGGCGAGCACCACCGCGAGGACCACGCCACCCGCGAGCCCCAGCGGAAAGCCGATGAGGCAGTACGCCGCCTCGCGCCACGCCCGCCGGGTGAGGGGTGCGCCGGCCGTTTCTCGCACGTGGTCGTGGATGTGGTTGTGCAGTTGCATGTACATGAGGCTAGGCCGACGCGGGTCCCGCGAGGAACACGGTTTTCCCCCTTCTGATCTGGGGGTTTCCCCCCAGGCAGACAGGGCTGGCTCCTCAGTGCGCGATGCCGTCGATCAGCTCCCGGGCACCCTGGCGCAGCAGGGCGACGGCCACGGACGTGCCGAGCGTCGCCGGGTCGAGCGGGCCGGCCCACTCGTGCGCGTTGAGCACCGTCTTGCCGTCGGGCGTGAAGACGCAGGCGCGCAGCGACAGGTCGCCGCCGCGCTCCGAGCGGGCGTACCCGGCGATCGGTGAGTTGCAGTGGCCTTGCAGGACGTGCAGGAACATCCGCTCGGCGGTCGCCTCGCGCCAGGCGTTCTTGTCGCCGAGGCCCGTCACCGCTTCGATGGTCGTGGTGTCGTCCTCGCGGCACTGCAGGGCGAGGATCCCGGCGCCGATCGGCGGGCACATCGTCTCCACCGACAGGACCTCGCTCGCCAGGTCGGGGCGGCCGATGCGGTCAAGTCCGGACTGGGCGAGCAGCAGCGCGTCGGCGTCGCCCGCGGCGAGCTTCTCCAGGCGGCGGCCCGCGTTGCCGCGCATCGGCACGCACTCCAATTCCGGGTGCGAGGCGGCGAGTTGCGCGCGGCGGCGCACCGACGACGTGCCGATGCGGGTGCCCGCGGGCAGCTCGTCGAGGGTGAGCCCGCCGGGGTGGATGAGCGCGTCCCTGATGTCGTCCCGCTTCAGGAACGCGGCGAACGTCGTCCCCGCGGGCAGCGGCCGGTCCGCGGGCACGTCCTTGACGCAGTGCACCGCGAGATCCGCCTCACCGGCGAGCAGCGCGGCGTCCACCTCCTTGGTGAACGCCCCCTTGCCGCCGAGGCGCGCCAGATCGCCCATCCAGCGGTCCCCGGAGGTCGTGACGGGCACGACCTCGGTGCGGATGCCGGGGTGCAGCGTGGCGAGTTCGGCGCGGACCCGCTCCACCTGGGCCAGGGCCATGGGGGAGGAGCGGGACACGATGCGGATCAGTTCAGGAACGGGCATGCGGTCCACGATAAGGGTTTCGCGGAGACGCCCAGAACGGGTGTCCAACTGATCAACATACTTGCCGTTCGGGCGAGTTGCGGCGCGGACGGCCCTACGCGCCCCTCATACGCCCGTGAGTAGCCGCCCGGAGCCCCGGCCCTGTCTCTCCGGCCTCTCCCTCCGGCCTCTCCCTCGCCCTGTCCCTCCGGCCCGCTCGGCATGCGTGACCGGGAGCCGCCTCATAGCGTGAGGGAGACGAAGCCGCTGCCGAGCGCCGCATCCGGCCCCCTGGGAGGCCCCATGTCCACGTCCACCTCCGCCGCGCCGCCGCGCCCGGCGATCGGCCTCGCGCCGATGACGGCCACCCACCTGGCCGATGTCCTCGCGCTGGGCCGCAAGGTCTACGACACATCGGTGAAGCCGTACACGTCCTGGTCGCTCACGGCGATCGCGGGCCACCTGGACAGTGAGGCGTCCGCATGCTGGGTGGCGCTCGACGGGGACCGGCTCGCCGGGTTCGTGCTCGGCTCGATGGGCTTCGACCAGCGGACCGACTGGGGCAACCTGGAGTGGATCGCGAGCGCCCCCGAGTACCAGGGCCGGGGCGTCGCGAGCCGCCTGGTCAAGGCCTGCTGCGCGACGCTCACGGAAGCGGGTGCGAGCGCCGTGGTGACCGATGTGGAGTCCCGGAACACGGCGTCGGCCGCGCTGATGCGGAGCAACGGCTTCGAGGCGAGCGTGTCGGTGACCCTGTTCGTACGGGAGACGCACCGGTAGCGGCGCGCTGTCCCGCCGTCGCGCGGAGGCGGGCCGGGGGCCGGGGGCCGCCGCCCGCCTCGGTCGGGGCCGGCGCCCCTCTGCGGTGGAGGACGACGGTGGCGACCAGGCCGACCGCGAAGAAGAGGGCCGGCCACCAGTACGCGGTCGCGTACGACTGCATCGCCGACTGCTCCCGCGCCCGCGTGCAGCAGGCGCGCGCCGCCGGCCATGGCGACCGCGGCGAACGCGAGGTTCACGTACAGGCACCAGCGCCAGCCCAGATACTCGGTGTGTACGCCGCCCAGCAGCGGCCCCACCGCGCCGCCGATCGCGGACGCCACCGTGAACCCGGCGAGTGCGGCGAGGAAGACGACCCTCGCACCCGCCCGCCACCAGCACCCGCACGGGGTGCGGGACCGGTGGCGGGACGCGTCGGGCAAGCCGCGTGGGCGTATCCGTCAGGCCGTCTTGGGCGCGTCGGGCGCCGGGTGGGGCGTGTCGGTCACGCCACGTGCGGCGTGTCCGTCAAGCCGCGTCGGGCACGCCGCGTGAGGCGTATCCGGCACGCCGCGTGGGGCGTATCCGTCAAGCCGCCTGCGGCATGTCCTCAAGCCGTGTGGTCCGCCGCGAGCAGCAACGCGCTCACCCGTTCCCGAGCGCGCGCCACCCGTGAGCGCACGGTTCCGACCGGGCAGCCGGCGGCGGCCGCCGCGTCCGCGTAGGGCAGCCCGGCGAGTTGCGTCAGCACGAACGCCTCGCGGCGCGGCGCATCCAGCGCCTGAAGGAGGTCCAGGAGGACCACGCCCTCCTCGAACCCGGGCAGACCGCGCGGCTGCGCGCGCTCCGCGGCCGCCTGCCAGTCGGAGGTGTCGGCGATCCGGGGCCGGGCCGCCGCCGTGCGGAAGCGGTCGGCGACGGTGCGGCGCGCGATGGCGAGCAGCCAGGTGCGGGCGCCCGAGCGGGCCGCGTAACCGCGCAGCCCCGTCAGGGCGCGCAGATACGTTTCCTGGGTCAGGTCGTCGGCGCCGTGCAGATCGCCGCTGAGGTGGGCCACGAACCGCCAGACGTCGCGCCGGGTGGCCCGCACGAACCGCTCGAACGCCTCGGCGTCACCGTCGCGGGCCGCCAGTGCCCACTCAGTGATCAGGTCGTCACGGAGCAGGTCGTCACGGGCCAGGTCTGTGGCGCGCCCGGAGCGCAAAAGGGTAGGAGTCATCGCAGAAGGTCCTTCGGTGAAGGGAGTTCGGAGAGCGGCGCGAACGCCGGACACCCGCCCGGCACCGAGGGGTGCGGGCGGTTTCAGGAACTGACCGGAAGGACCGGTGGACCTCTGCGCGAGACGGCGTACTGGAGCAGGACCCCCCGCAGCCGCGGCACGGGCACGAGCGCGCCGACGTGCGGCGGCGCCGGAGGGAGAGCCGCGACGAGGACGGTGAGGACGAGCCGCAGCGGCACGAAGACGGCCGCGGCGAGCGCGCGTCCGGTGCGGAACGCCGCGGCCTCGCCGCGCCACAGCCACAGGGCACAGATCAGCGCGGCGACGAGGTGGGCGAGGAACATCCCGAAGCCGCTCTGCCCGAAGACGGCCGTCAGCCAGTCCGGCATGTCCTCATGGGACATGGTGGCCGTCGCGGAGCCGGGGCGCGGCGGCATCGGCATCGCGTGGTTCATGTGGTTCATGCCGTCACCGGCGGGAGCCGGTCGCGCGCTGATCCCCTGCGCCACGCCGAACAGTTCGTGCAGGCCCAGCTGCGCCACGACTGTCGCGCCGATGACTGTCGGCGCCCCGCGCTCGCGCCCGGTCAGCCACCAGGCGGCGGCCGACGTGGCGGCGAACGCGTAGCCGACCGCCCACCAGGGCAGCGCGGCACCCGACATGAGCGCGTGACCGAAGGCCGTCGCCACCACGCACACGGCCGCGAACACGGCGGCCCGTGCGAGGCGGAACGCGGGCCCTGACGTCATGGGGAGCATCGTGCCAGGCGGCGGGGCGGTGGCGGGCACCGAGTCCCGCAATCGCCGTAACTGGAGCCAGGAGCAGTACTGGAACTAGGACCGGTCGCCCGCGTCCTGCCCCTCCAGGGACTCGACCGCCTCCCGAGGGACGGGCACCCGCGCGGCCCCGGCGTCGGCGCTCTCCCGGCGCCGCGCGAGGACGCCGCCCAGGAAACCCGCCACGGGCTGGGTGTAACGGGCGGTCAGCGGGCCGATGATCACGAGGATCAGGACGTACGCCGTCGCCAGCGGCCCGAGCGACGGCTCGATGCCCGCGGCGACCGCGAGCCCCGCGATGACGATGGAGAACTCGCCGCGCGCCACCAGCGCGCCGCCCGCCCGCCAGCGGCCCTTGACGGAGATGCCCGCGCGGCGGGCCGCCCAGTAGCCGGTGGCGATCTTCGTCAGGGCGGTGACGAAGGCGAGCGCCAGCGCCGGCAGCAGCACGGGCGGGATGCTCGCCGGATCGGTGTGCAGCCCGAAGAAGACGAAGAAGACGGCCGCGAAGAGATCCCGCAGCGGCGCGAGCAGCGAGTGCGCGCCCTCGGCGACCTCTCCCGACAGCGCGATGCCGACCAGGAACGCGCCGACGGCGGCGGACACCTGGAGCTGCTGCGCGATTCCCGCGACGAGGATGGTCAGGCCGAGCACTACCAGGAGCAGCTTCTCCGGGTCGTCGCTGGAGACGAAGCGGGAGATGAGCCGTCCGTAGCGCACCGCGAGGAAGAGGACGAGCCCGGCCGCGCCGAGCGCGATGGCCAGCGTGAGGCTGCCCGCGGCCAGCCCGACACCGGCCAGCAGGGCGGTGATGATGGGCAGGTAGACGGCCATCGCCAGGTCTTCGAGGACGAGGACGCTGAGAATGACCGGCGTCTCGCGGTTGCCGAGCCGCCCGAGGTCTCCGAGGACCTTGGCGATGACACCGGACGACGAGATCCAGGTGACACCGGCGAGTACGACGGCGGCGACCGGACCCCACCCCATGAGGAGCGCGGCGACGGCGCCCGGCAGCGCGTTCAGCGTGCAGTCGACGATACCGGCCGGATACTGCGTCTTGAGGTTGCTGACGAGGTCGCTGGCCGTGTATTCGAGCCCGAGCATCAGCAGCAGCAGGATGACGCCGATCTCGGCGCCGATGGCGACGAACTCCTCGCTCGCGCCGAGCGGGAGCAGCCCGCCCTCGCCGAACGCGAGCCCCGCGAGGAGATACAGGGGTATCGGCGAGAACCGGAAGCGCCCCGCGAACCGGCCGAGCAGACCGAGGGCCAGGATGATGGCGCCGAACTCGATCAGAAAGACAGCGGAATGCACGCGATCACTCCCGCCCGAGTATCGTCGCGGCCGTCTCCACGCCTTCGCGCGTGCCGATCACGATGAGAGTGTCGCCACCCGAGAGGCGGAAGTCGGGGGCGGGCGACGGAATGGCGTCGGCCCGCCGCAGGACCGCCACGATCGAGACACCGGTCTCGGTCCGCATCCGGGTCTCGCCGAGGAGCCGCCCGTTCCAGTACGAGGTGGCCGAGAGCAGCACCCGCTCGGCGACCAGGCCCAGATCCGTGGTGTGCAGCAGATTGGGGCTGTGGTGCGACGGCATCAACGCGTCGATCAGCGCCTCCGCCTCGCCCGAACTCAGCCGCAGCGACAGAGCGCATTCGTCCGGATCGTCGGAACGGTACGCGCTGAGCGTCCGTGCCCCGTCCCGGTGCGCGACCACCGACAGGCGCCGTTGTTCTCGGGTCGTCAGGTCGTACCGGATGCCGATGCCTGGGAGCGGCGTACGGCTGAGACGTGATGCGGGCACAGCTTTACCCCTTGCGCGATAGGTGATCATCCCGGGGTGTCACCCTATCGGGGCCAAGTGTTGGCAAAATTACGTGGCAGACGCGGCAGACGTGGCAAGCACCGTCTCGACGGAGTCCGCCTGCTCGGGGGGTTTGTCCTCGCGGTAGCGCAGGACACGGGCGAAGCGGAGGGTGACGCCGGCCGGGTAGCGGGTGGATCGCTGCAGGCCGTCGTAGGCGATCTCGACGACGAGTTCGGGACGTACGTGCACCACGTGGCCGTTGTCGCTGACCGCCAGCTCCTGGAGGCGTTCGGTCTGCCAGGCGAGCATCGCGTCCGTCATGCCCTTGAACGTCTTGCCGAGCATCGCGTACGTCCCGTCGGCCCGCCGCGCGCCCAGGTGGAGGTTGGAGAGCTTGCCGGTGCGGCGGCCGTGGCCCCACTCGGCGGCCAGCACCACCAGGTCCAGCGTGTGCACCGGCTTGACCTTCAGCCAGGACGCGCCGCGTCGGCCCGCGTTGTACGGGGCGTCGAGCGACTTCAGCACGACCCCCTCGTGACCGCGCCCGAGCGTCGCCTCGAAGAACTCCTGCGCCTCGCCGCGCAGCCGCTCGTCACCCGGGTCGTCGACCAGCGTGCGCCGCACCCGCATCGGCTCGGGTACCAGGGCGGCCAGCTCCGCGTGCCGCTCGGCGAACGGCAGGCCGAGCAGGTCCCGGCCGCCCACGGACAGGGCGTCGAAGAAGACGGGGGACAGGGGCAGCCCGGCCGCCGCCGCTTCCACGTCGACGCGTGACCCGACGCGTCCCGCGATGTCCTGGAAGGGGCGCGGCCGTCCCTCGTCGTCCAGGGCGATGACCTCACCGTCCAGAATGAAGTGCTCGCCCGCGAGACCGTGCGCGGCGGATGTCAGTTCGGGCAGCCTGCCGGTGATGTCGTCCAGGGTCCGCGTGTAGACGCGTACGTCGTCTCCGCTGCGATGCACCTGTACGCGGATGCCGTCCAGCTTCTCCTCGACCGCGCACGCGCCGAGCTTGTCGATGCCCTCGGCGACCGACGTGGCGCTGTGCGCCAGCATCGGCAGGACGGGGCGGCCCACGGTCAGCCGGAACTCGTCCAGCGCCTCGGGGCCGCGCGCCAGCAGCGCCTGCGCGACCGGGCTCACGGCGCCGGCGAGCATCACCGAGCGCCGCACGGCGTCCGCGGGAGCCCGCGTGGCCACCGCCAGGCCCTCGACGGCGACCGCGTCCAGGGCGCCCTGCCGGACCTCACCGGTGAGCAGCCCCACCAGGAACCGCTGCTCGTCCGCGGTCGCCGCCCCCATCAACTCACCGACCAGCCGCCTGCGCTCGGCCTGCGACCCGGCACCGGCCACCGCGCCGATCGCCGTGAGCGCCGCGTCCACGCCGCGCACCGTCAGCGTCGCTTCGGCGGCGGGCGGCCCCGCGTCCTTGAGCGTGCTCCACCCGATGCCGAGCCGCCCCTGAGGCAGCCGCCCCGCCAGATACGGAATGACGACGGGCACGTCCTCCGGCTCCGCCGCCCGGAACAACTCGGCGAGCAGAGCGATCTTCCGGGACCGCGCGGAGGTGGCGGCCACATCCTTGGACACGTGTGCGAGCCGGGCGAGCAGCATGGGCCCATCCTGCAACGGGGCGAGGCTGCTGTTCTTCAAAGACACGTGTGTACTCCGCTGTGACGGGCACACGGACGGACACACGGCCGCCGGCGGGGACGTCGGCCATGGTCGGAGTGGCGCAGGTCACATGGATCTCTTGGTGTGTCGCCGTAATGAGACCCCGCCTCGCGGGGTCGTAAGGGCACAGGGGTCCCGCGACCGGACGCCCAGAACTGGAAAAACGCAGAAGTGGAGCTCGATCATGGCCGTCACCCTCCAGCAGCCCACCCGTGCCCGCCTCATCATCCCGGACGGTCATGAGCGCGGCCTCTCCGTGGTCCTGCGCTACTCGGCTGAGGATCCCTTCGCGGTCCAGCTCACCTTTCCCTCCGAGGCCTCGCTCGACGGCGTGGAGGTCACCTGGATCTTCGCGCGCCAGCTCCTCGAAGACGGCCTCCGTGCCCCGGCGGGCAGCGGTGACGTGCACATCTGGCCGTGCGGGCGGGCGCGGACGGTGATGGAGTTCCACGCGTACCAGGGCCTGGCCCTCGTACAGTTCGACAGGATCGCACTGCGCCGCTTCCTGATGCGGTCGTACGCCGTGGTGCCCGCGGGCGGCGAGGAGAGCGGCCTGGATCTCGACCAGGGTCTCTCGCGCCTGCTCGGCGGTGTCTGACCCAGGCATCCCCGGAAGCGCGCTCAGCCGTACAGCGCGGGCCGCTCGGCCCCTCCGCCCGGCCCCGGCGGGCCGACTATCTGGTGCGGTTCGCCGACCCGGCGGCCCCCTCGCGCTCGCTCACTCGTCGAACTCCCGTCTGACGCACCTGCGTCGGGCCACCGCGACCGCCCGCCGCCGGAGTGCCACGACCACGCCCGCGAGCACGACCACCGAGCCCGCGGCGACCAGCACCACCGCGGGCCAGTCGGAGTCGTCCGACCGCATGGCCGACGCCGTGCCCCGCGCTGAGACCTGCGCGGGGCCCGGCGCGGTGCCGGACGCCTTCGACGGTGGCAGCAGCGAGCCCACCGGCCGCACCTTCCCGGCCGCCGCGAAGCCCCAGTCGAGCAGGGACCTGGCCTCCTCGTACACGGCCTGCAGGCCGTCCGTCCGGGGTTTCATCACCGTCACGACGAGGGTGCGCCCGCCGCGCTGGGCCGCGCTGATCAGGGTGGAGCCCGCGTGGCTGGTGTAGCCGTTCTTGACGCCGAGCAGACCCGGGTAGGGCGCGACGCCGTCGGCGCCGGTCAGCAGCCGGTTGGTGTTGTGGATGGGGTACGACCAGCCGCCCGCGGGGAAGCGGGCGACAGGCGTCGAGCAGTAGCGGGAGAACTCCGGATCGGCGAGCCCCGCCCTGCCGAAGACGGCCAGGTCGTACGCCGATGAGACCTGCCCGTCGGCGTCATAACCGTCGGGCGACACCACGTGGGTGTCCCGCGCCCCCAGCTCGCGGGCCTTGGCCCGCATCTGCTCGACGGTCCTGGGCAGACCGCCGTTGAGCCGCGCGAGGACGTGCACGGCGTCGTTGCCCGAGCTGAGGAAGACCCCGCGCCACAGATCGGCGACCCGATAGGCGCGGCCCGGCGCCACGCCCACCAGGCTGCTGCCGTCACCGACCTCGTCCAGCTCGTGCTCGGTGACGATGTGGCGTCGCTCGGCTTCGAGACGGGGGAGCGCCGCCAGGGCGAAGAGGGATTTGAGCGTGGAGGCCGGCGGCAGCGGCCGGTGCGCGTTCTTGGCCGCGAGCACCTCGCCCGTACGGGCGTCCGCCACCAGCCACGCGAGCGCGGAGACATCGGCGGGCAGGCCGGGCGCGGCGGGCCCGGGCCGGACCTGGACGCCCGGCCGGTCGAGGAGGACGGAGGAGTACGCCGGAAGCGGCCTCGGCGGCGCGGGCTCGGCCGGGGCGTCGGTCGCCGAGACCGGTGTGGACGTAAGGACCAGAGCCCCGAGCGCGAAAGCCGCGGCGCATACGGAAGAGGAGCGCGAAAGGTACCTGATGGCCATCCAGCCACCGTAGGAGCGCCGCCCCGAGTCCGCAGATCGGCTTGGCCCGGCTGGAGGCATCACCCCGTCACCTCGCTTGCGGCGCGGGGCCGCTGCGGCGTCAGGCCGGGAGGCTCTTCTCGATCGCGGCGACGACCTGGGGCGCGTCCGGCTCGGTGCGCGGGCCGAAACGGGCGACGACCTCGCCGGAACCGTCGATCAGGAACTTCTCGAAGTTCCAGCGGATGTCCCCGGTGTGCCCCTCGGCGTCCGCCGTGTCGACCAGGCGCGCGTACAGCGGGTGCCTGCCCTCTCCGTTGACGTCGACCTTCTCCGTCATCGGGAAGGTCACGCCGTACGTCGCCGAGCAGAACTCGGCGATCTCCTCGGAGGTCCCGGGCTCCTGGCCCATGAACTGGTTGCAGGGCACGCCGAGCACGCTGAAGCCGCGCGGCCCGTACTGCTCGTGGAGCCGCTCCAGGGCCGCGTACTGCGGAGTCAGCCCGCACTTGGAGGCGACGTTGACGACGAGGACGGTCTTGCCCTCGAACTGGCGCAGGTCGGCGGAGCCGCCCCGCAGGGCGCCGATTTCTTCTTCGTAGACAGACATGGTCACTGAGCCTACGCCCGCCCCTGGACCTCCCGGGAAGCGCCCGGCTCCTCGCGGTGCAGCCGGCCGCGGGCGACCAGTTCGACCGTGAGGGCCACGGACAGGGCCTGGACCGCCATCAGGGCGATCAGGACGAACAGCTGCACGGCGCCCGCGAGCACCGGGGACGCGCCGCCCAGGAGCATGCCGACGAAGGCGCCGGGGAGGGTGACGAGCCCGACCGTGCGGGTCTGGTCGAGGCCGGGCAGCAGGGCGTCGGAGGCGGCCGGACGGACCACCTCCAGGCGGGCGTCGCGGTCGGCGAGGCCGAGGGCGAGGCCCGCCTCGAACTCGCCGTGGCGGGAGCGCAGTTCGTCGAGGGAACGGCGCCCGGCGAGCACCGTCGCCGTCAGCGCGCCGCCGATGAGAATGCCCGTCACGGGGACCATGGCGATGCCCCGCACGGGGAGCAGCCCGGCCACGGTCAGGCCGGTCACCACCGGGACGACGGGGCCCGCGATCGGCAGCGCCGCCCACCACCATGTGCCGTTCGGGGTGATGCGCCGCCCGGCGGTGCGGGCGGCCACGGCGAACATGAGCAGCAGGAACGCGTACAGCGCCGCCGCGTGGTGCACCACCCAGCCGATGGCCAGTGAGACCACGGCCAGTTGGGCCGTGGCGCGCACCCCGGCGACGAGGATCTCGCGCGCCCTGCCGCGCGAGACATCGGGAGCGAGCCGGAAGACGGCCGCCGTCGCGGCGGCGACGAGCAGCAGCGCGAGCAGGGCCACGGCGAGCGCCGTATTGACCGGAAGGAGGGCCTGGGCAGCGAGATCACGCACGCGATGACCCTAAGGCGTGTCCGCACCGGGGCCGGTGTCGGACCGTGGGCCGCCGCGCTCGCACGCGTTCCGGCACCGCTCGGGACATGAGGCGGGTGACCTGTAACGATGGGGCCGGAAAGACGTGGAGAGAAAGAAAGAAGGGCTGTAGTCATGGCGCAGCAGGTGCAGGGCGTGATCGCGCGCGCGAAGGGCGAGCCGGTACGGATCGAGACGATCACCGTCCCGGACCCGGGCCCGGGAGAAGCCGTGGTGAAGGTCCAGGCGTGCGGGGTCTGCCACACCGACCTGCACTACCGCGAGGGCGGCATCAACGACGACTTCCCGTTCCTGCTCGGGCACGAGGCGGCGGGCGTCGTCGAGTCGGTCGGCGAGGGCGTCACCGAGGTCGCGCCCGGCGACTTCGTGATCCTCAACTGGCGTGCCGTGTGCGGACAGTGCCGCGCCTGTCTGCGCGGCCGCCCCCAGTACTGCTTCGACACGCACAACGCGAAGCAGAAGATGACCCTGGCCGACGGCACCGAGCTGTCGCCCGCCCTCGGCATCGGGGCCTTCGCGGAGAAGACCCTCGTCGCCGCCGGGCAGTGCACGAAGGTCGACCCGGACGCCTCGCCCGCGGCGGCGGGCCTCCTCGGCTGCGGGGTGATGGCCGGGATCGGCGCCGCCATCAACACCGGCGGGGTCGGCCGCGGCGACTCGGTCGCCGTCATCGGCTGCGGCGGGGTCGGCAACGCCGCCGTCGTCGGCGCCCGCCTCGCCGGAGCCGCGAAGATCATCGCCGTGGACATCGACGACAAGAAGCTTCAGACGGCGAAGGGCCTCGGCGCCACGCACACCGTCAACTCCCGCTCCACCGACCCGGTCGAGGCCGTGCGCGAGCTGACCGGGGGCAACGGCGCCGACGTCGTCATCGAGGCGGTCGGCCGCCCGGAGACGTACGAACAGGCCTTCTACGCCCGTGACCTGGCGGGCACGGTCGTCCTGGTCGGCGTGCCGACCCCCGAGATGAAGATCGAACTGCCGCTCCTCGACGTCTTCGGGCGCGGCGGCGCGCTGAAGTCGAGCTGGTACGGCGACTGCCTGCCCTCGCGGGACTTCCCGATGCTCATCGACCTCTACCGGCAGGGCCGCCTGGACCTGGACGCGTTCGTGACGGAGACCATCGCCCTTCAGGACGTGGAGAAGGCCTTCGAGCGGATGCACCACGGAGACGTGCTGCGTTCGGTGGTGATGTTCTGATGGGGACGGCCGCTGACCCCCTGGGAAGCGCGTCCGGCGCGCGCGTCGACCACCTCGTCACGTCCGGGACCTTCTCCCTGGACGGCGGCACCTGGGAGGTCGACAACAACGTATGGATCGTGGGCGACGACAGCGAGTGCGTCGTCATCGACGCCGCGCACGACGCGGACGCCATCGCGCGGGCGGTGGGGGAGCGGCGCCTCGTCGCCATCGTCTGCACCCACGCGCACGACGACCACATCGACGCGGCCCCGGCGCTGGCCGCCCGGACCGGCGCGCCGGTCCTTCTCCATCCGGCCGACATGGAGCTGTGGAAGCGGACCCACCCCGACCGCGCTCCCGACGGCGAGCTCTCCGACGGGCAGGAACTGACCGTCGCCGGTACGCCGTTGAAGGTGCTGCACACGCCGGGGCACTGCCACGGCGCGGTCAGCCTGTACGCCCCGGCTCTCGGCACCGTCTTCACCGGCGACACGCTCTTCGCCGGCGGACCGGGCGCCACGGGCCGCTCCTTCAGCGACTTCCCGACGATCGTGGAGTCCATCAGGGAGCGGCTTCTGACGCTGCCGCCCGAGACGGTGGTGCGTACGGGCCACGGCGACAGCACCACGGTCGGCGCCGAGTCGCCGCATCTTGAGGAGTGGATCGCCCGGGGGCACTGAAACCTCGACCCGGTACGGCCCCGCGTGGTGCGCCACGCGGGGCCGTTCGCGTACTGGCACGCGACTGGTACCGCGTACTGGCACCGCCCCACGATCTCCGATAAGTTAGGCAAGGCTTACCTAATGGAGGTTGGGAATGAGTGTCCGTCACAGCAGCACGACCGTGCCCACAGCGGCGGCACGCGCTCGTTCAGTGCTCGCCACCGCATGGTCCTGCGCGGTGACCACGGAGATCGGCAGGGACGAACTCGTGGGCGCGCACAGCGTCACCGAGGACGGCGGACTGCGGCTGTGCCCGCCCGAGGACAGCGCGCTCGCCGCCGCCCTCATCTGCGCGCCGCGCGGCGAGCCGTCCACGCTGATCGAGTTCGCCGACGTCGCGCCGGTACCGCTCAGGGACCGGATCCGCGCACGCCTGTGGCTGTCGGGGTCACTGACGTACGACAGTGACCACCTCGTCTTCGAGCCGACGTGCGCCGTGCTGCACGACTCGAACGGCGAACGCCAGGGCGTCGAACTCGACGAACTCGCCCTGACCGTGCCCGACCCGCTCGCCGAGGCGGAGTCACGGCTGCTCACCCACCTCGCCGACGCCCACCCGGACGCCGTCGAACAGCTCACCCGCCTCATCGGCCCGGACAGCCTCCAGGGCGTGGTGCGGGTCCGCCCGCTCGCCATCGACCGGCACGGGATCTCCCTGCGCCTCGAACGCGCCCGCGGCCAGGCCGACGTACGCCTGCCGTTCCACCAGACCGTCGAGGACGTCTCCCAGGTGACGGAGTGCATGCACGCCCTGCTGGCGAAGGCCCGCCTCTCAACGGCCCGGCGGGGGCGGCCCGTCGGGGGTTGACCGCATCGACCGCAGCGCCAGGAGCAGCACCCCGATGTCGTCCAGGTAGACGGGGTCGGGGAGCAGGTCCGCGGGCAGGACGAGGTAGGCGACCGCGCCCCAGAAGACCCACCGCCGCTCGACGGGCAACCCGGCTCCGCGCAGGGCGCGGCGGGTGCGGACGAGGCGTATGAGCAGCACGATGGCGACGGCCAGCGTCGCGACGACCAGAATGGCTGCGCCGACGAGGAGAACGGTCATTTCCGTGCTCATACATACGTACGTTACCGACGGCGGCGTCGCTGGGCGTCGCTCGGCGCCACCCGATGTCGCCCGGTCGGCATGCATGATGGCGGGATGCAGAAGCAGCCCAAGTCCATCGCGCCCGTCCAAGCCCTGATAGTCGTCGACATGCAGTCCGCCTTCGTCAGCGGCGACGGAGCCGTACCCGACGCCGGCCGTCTGCTCGACAAGGTCCGCGACCTGATGACCCGGGCCCGCGGGAGCGGCGCGCTCGTCGTCCAGCTGCAGAACGACGGGGGCCCCGGTACCCCCGACGAACCCGGCACCCCCGGCTGGCACATCCACCTGCCGGCCGACGCCGACCGCGGCGAGGTCGTCCTGCGCAAGACCGCCGACGACGGCTTCGAGGAGACCGGCCTGGAGGAACTGCTGCGGGACGCCGGCGTCACGGAGTTGGCCGTCTGCGGGGTCATGTCCGAGATGTGCGTCAGCGCCACCGCGCGCACCGCCCTGGACCTCGGCTTCCGCGTCGTCCTGCCGCACGACGCCCACGCGACGTACGACATCCCGGCCGCCGAGGGCATCAGCGACGTGGTGCCGGCCGCGATGGTCTCGCGCGTGGCCGAGTGGGCCCTCGGCGACGAGGTCGAGGTCGTGGCCCGGGCCGGTGACGTCGGGTTCACAAAGCCCTAGGTTGCGACCGCCCTTGGACGCGCCCGGCGCGACGCTCACTTATGACGTAGCGCACCCGGACGGCGGTGGCGACACCGGCGGCCGTCCGCTGCTGCTGTTCGGATGTCTGCGAGCGTGACCGCGGGGCACACGGACTGTGGCACCGAGACCGTCCACCCCTCCGTACAGAGGAGTCGTCCCATGCTGGGCATAGCCGCCGCCGTTCTGTTCTTCATCGCCTTCCTCATCAACGCCGCCGACATCGGTACGAACGACGTGTTCACCTCGGGCAACGTCATGTTGCTGGGGCTGACGCTGCTGGCGCTGCACGTCGCGGGCATTGGTACGTCCTGGCCTTCCCGCCGCCGCTGAGCCGCCGCCGGCCCGGGTCGGATGACTGTTATGGCCGTTCTCGGCCAGGCGTTCGAGTTCAGGACGTAGGATCCCGAACGTCGTCAAGATCATTCGAACCCGGGGGGAACATCCATGTCTCGTCACTTTCTCAGCCGCCGCGGAGTGCTGACCGGCACCGCCGGCGCGGGCGCCGCGCTGGTGGCCGGCTCGGCGAGTGCCGCGTCGGCCGCGGCCACGCCGACGCCGAGCCCGTACGCACTCAAGCCGCCGCACCAGATCGAGGCCGAGGCCCTGATCGACTACCTGCGGATACGTCCCTGGAGCGACGACGCCAACCGCTACAAGACGGCCGGGGAGTTCCCGGAGGAGAACTCCGCCGTCGTCTGGGGCGCGCCCGGCCATCCGAAGCAGTTCTCCGCGCTCGCCCAGTGCTCCTCGTTCCTCACCCTGGTCCTCCAGCGCGCCTACGGCACCGGAACGGCGTACGACTGGGCCACCAGGGAGTTCTTCAGCCAGCACTTCAAGACGGAGGCCGGGAAGTTCTACCCGACGGCCGAGAAGTTCCGCGAGGGCTTCGCGAACGCGGCGTCGATCCCGCACTTCACCGGGGTCACGAAGCCGGTCAACCTGCGGCCCGGCGACCTGGTCGCCTTCGACTACGACCCGGATGAGACCTCCAAGCCCTACACCGGACACATCGTCATGATCCGGGAGCGCAAGGGGACCCTGGCGTCACCGGTGGACGGCCAGGTCGGCGAGGGCGTCGTGCCGTACGTCTTCGAGGTCGTCGACTGCACCAGCGACCCGCACGGCAACCCGGCCGCCTCCGCGACCGCCGAGGCGACGTACCGGGGCTTCCCCGACACCCGCATCGAGGAGGCGCCCGACGGCACCGGCTGGGAGGAGCACAACGGTGTCGGCTACGGCCACATGGTCTTCTACGCGGACCCCACCACGAAGCTGTTCGCCGGCTACCGCTGGAGCGTGAACTCCGCGACCGCCCGCAAGGTCGCCGACCGCCCGATCGCCGCCGCCCGCGTCTATCTCGGCTGAAGCGGAACACCGTCGCGCCGGGCCGGGGCGGCGGCGCTCACGAGCGTCAGGCCGGGCCGTGCCGGACCGGCAGCGCGCACACCGGGACCGGCGCCGCGAACGGCTTGCCCGCGAGGCGCAGCGCACCGCTGCGCCGGTCGACCCGGAACACGCTCACCGAGTCCGACTTCTGGTTCGCGGTGAACAGCAGCCCCTCGGACGGGGAGAGGGCGAGGTGCCGGGGGAAGTCCCCGCGCACCGGCACCGTGCCCAGGAGCCGCAGCCGGGCGCCGTCGCCCTCGATCGCGTACCGCGCGACGCTGTTGTGGCCCCGGTTGGCGAGGAAGGCGAAGCGTCCCTCGCGCGTCACCACCAGCTGCGCCGGATAGTTGGTGCCGTCGCCGGAGCCCGTCGGCTGCGGCTTGCCCGGCGTGAGGCGGCCCGTGGTGGGGTCGTACGCGCAGACGACGACCGTGTCGTCCACCTCGTTGGCGAGGTACGCGAAGCGCCCCGAGGGGTGGAAGGTGAGATGGCGCGGTCCCGCGCCGGGCCGCGTGACCGCGTACGACACCCGGCGGAGCGTGCCCGCGCCGGGGTCGAGCCGGTAGGTGTAGACCGTGTCGTTGCCCAGGTCGACGGCGAGAATGTGGCGGCCGTCCGGGGACGTGACGATCTGGTGGGCGTGCGGGCTCTCCTGGTCCGGGCCCGGCGGCGGGGCGGAGTGCGTGACCAGGTCGGTCCGCTCGCCCAGCGCACCGGATGCGCCGATGGGGTGGACGGCCACGCTGCCCGAGAGGTAGTTCGCGCTGAGCAGCCAGCGGCCGCTCGGGTGCACCGAGAGGTGACAGGGGCCCGCGCCGCCGGTGCCCCGCGTGCCGAGGACCTCGTGCTTGCCGCCGGGGGAGAGCGCGATGGCGGTCACGCCGCCCTTCTCCACCTCGTTGACGGCGTAGAGCGTGCGGCCGGAGGGGTGCGGCGCCAGGTAGGAGGGGTCGGGCACGCCGGTGATCGTGCCGGTGCCGGTGACGCGGCCGGTCGTCTCGTCGTACGTCGCCAGACCGATGCCCGGACCGCCGCCTTCCTGGGAGGTGTACGTGCCCAGGAACAACTGTCCCTCACGGCGCGGACGGTGGGCCGTGGAGGTGGACGAGGCGGGGTCCTTGCGCGTGCGGTCCGGGGTCTCGCGCTCAGGGGCGCCGCGGTCCGGCGGGCCGGAGGAGGCACAGGCCGCGGTCGAGGACACCGCCCCCGCCAGCGCCGCGATGAACCGACGCCGCCCCGGCCGGCTCCCGGAAGCTCCGGCCGTCCCTGCTCCGCTGTTCATGGCTGTACCTCACGCGTCGGTGGTGACGGATGTGGCAGCCACAGTGCCCCGTACACGATCAGCCCGACAAGAGGCGCACCGTCCGAGCGCCGGCTGCGCCTCGTCCGAGCCATGCCTGCCCGCCGCCCGCCTGACCGCCCGAGGGTGATCCGCGGGCGTTCGGGTCCGCCGTCCGGCGGAGGTGGACGGACCCGGGGGCCGACGTGGCGGCGGCGCTCGCGCGCGAGCCTCGGGGAGGACGGCGATCTTCGGCCCCCTGGAGGAAACTGTGACGGCCCCCGCGAACACCCCACAGCCCCCAGGGCCCTCACGGCCCACCCAGCCCCCACAGTCCAGGCGCTCGTGGCCGAGAACCGACGGCGCCCCCCGCGCCCCTTGGGTCCGCCGCCGGCCCGACTGGGCGCCCCTCGCGGCCCAGGTCTGGGGCGGGCTCTACGCCATAATCCTCATCGGATGGGCCGCGACGGGCACCGCCGTGCCGCTCACGGCGCACACGTACCAGCCGAAGGCCCTCCAACTCGCCCAGGCCGCCTTCGCCGTACTGGCCGCCGGGGTCTGCGCGGCGCCGCCCGGACATCGCGCCGGAACCGGCCGCATCGTCGTGGGGATCTCGCTCGTACTCCTCATCCCCGCCTTCGGCTGGGGCGCGATCGGGCTGCCGATGCACTTCGTGACGCTGGCTTCCGGCTCGGGAGTGGAGAGCGCCACAGGGCTCGCCCACATGCTCCTGAACACGTGCGGCACCGGACTCCTCGTCATGGTCGCGGTGGCGTACCGGCGCCGCTCGCGCGGCCGGTGCGCCCGCTGCGGCCGGGAGCACGCGGGGCCGAGCGGCGGCCCGTCGGTCCATCCCCCCGCCTCCACCGCGTCGCCGCGCACCCGCGTGACGGCGTACGTCCTCGTGTGCGGGCTGCTGCCCTGGTCCGTGGTCAAGACCGTCTGGCTCTTCGGCGGCGACGCGATCGGCGTGAGCGGCGAGGCGTGGCAGAACGACGTGGAGGCGGAGGCGGAGGGCGCATCGCGGTCCCTCGCCGCGGTAGGCGTCGACGTCACCGTGCTCGCGGCGCTGCTCGGCGTCTTCCTGCTGGCCGGCCTGATGTACCGCTGGGGCCAGGTGTTCCCGCGCTGGACGCTGCTCCTCGCCGGGCGACGCGTACCGCGGCTGCTGCCGCTGATCCCCGCCTGGCTGACCGGCGCCGCCCTGTCGGTCTACGGCGCGGGGCTCCTCGTATACGCCCTGTTGAGCGCGCTCGGCGTGGTGCGGGGGGTCGAACCCGCCGGGGTCTTCACCACCGCCGAGGGGATGACGTGGATGGTGACCTTCGGCGGGCTGTCCTTCGGGGGCCTGGGCGGCGGCCTCCTGGTGGCGGCCCGGTCGTATGCGGCACGTACGCGTACGGTGTGCGGCGGCCGTGAGTGATCACTCCGTGTGTCGGGCGGCGTAAGGCCCCGCAATGACAGGGTGGCGTCACGCCTCGCACGCGTCGACGCCGTGCGTGTCCCACGCCGGGAAGGGATCGTTCCGCGGCGCCTCCTCGCCCTCGGCGAGCAGACAGCGGGTCAGCGCGGCGCGCAGCGCCCCGGCACGCAGCTCCGTACCGATGAACACCAGCTCCTGGCCCTGCGGGTCGTCCGCCGTGCGCGCCCCCGAGGGCTCGAAGCGGGCCACGGAGCCGGCCTGCGACCACAGACCCGTCACCCGGGGGCGGCTCGCCAGCCAGAAGAAGCCCTTGGAGCGCAGGATCCGCCCGAAGGCTCCGCTGTCCATCTGCTCCGTGACGAAGGACCACAACCGGCCGGGGTGGAAGGGCCGCTCCGCACGGAAGACCGTGCTCGAAATGCCGTACTCCTCGGTCTCCGGAACGTGCTCTCCGTTCAGCTCCCGCACCCACCCTGGAGCCTGCTGGGCACGCTCCAGGTCGAACAGGCCGGTGTCCAGGACCTGCGTGAGATCCACGCGCCCCCGGGTCGCGGGCACCACGCGGGCGAGCGGGTTGAGGCGCGCCAGGGTGGCCGCGAGCCGCTCGGCGGTGTCCGCGTCGACGAGGTCGACCTTGTTGAGGACGATGACGTCGGCGAACTCCACCTGGTCCATCAGGAGGTCGCTGACCGTGCGCTCGTCGTCCTCGTACTGGTCGAGGCCGCGCTCCACGAGGCCGTCCCCGTCGCTCAGTTCAGGCAGGAAGTTCGCGGCGTCCACCACGGTCACCATGGTGTCGAGCCGGGCCAGATCGTCGAGCGTGGCGCCGTCGTCGCGCGGGAAGGCGAAGGTCGCGGCCACCGGCATCGGTTCGGAGATGCCGCTGGACTCGATGAGCAGATGGTCGAAGCGGCCCTCGCGGGCCAGCCGGTCCACCTCTTCGAGCAGGTCGTCGCGGAGGGTGCAGCAGATGCAGCCGTTGGTCATCTCGACCAGGCGTTCCTCGGTGCGCGAGAGGGCGGCCTCGCCGCCGCGGACCAGCGCGGCGTCGATGTTGATTTCGCTCATGTCGTTGACGATCACCGCGACGCGCAGGCCCTCGCGGTTGCCCAGGAGATGGTTGAGCAGCGTGGTCTTGCCCGCGCCGAGGAAGCCGGACAGGACGGTCACGGGCAGCCGGTCGCGCGCCGCGGTTCGTACGTGCGTCATATGGGGCGGCGCTCAGCTCTCCGGGCGCAGCAGGCCACGCTCGTACGCCCTCAGCAGCCGCTGCGGGACCATGTGCCGCGTGCCGTCGACGGTGACGGGCACCAGTTGCGGGGTGCTGGCCTTCCACTGGGCGCGGCGGTGACGGGTGTTGCTGCGGGACATCTTCCGCTTGGGTACGGCCATGGGTCTTGGTCCTCCTGAGATGTGAGGTCGGGGTGGCGCCCCGACGCTATATGAAAATGGATACCATTAACAACTGGCGATGGCGACGGCGCCTGCCCAGGCGAGATACGCGGCGTTCACGACGAGCCGCGCCGCCACGCCGGGTCCCGTGTCGAGGAAGCGGGTGGCGGAGCGGGTGTGCCGGGCGGCGTCCAGGTGCGAGATCTGGAAGACACCGAGCAGCACGACCGCGACCCAGCCGCCTGCCCCGCGCGTGGCGGGGGCGAACAGCAGCCCTGCCGTCACGAGTTCGGCGAGAGCGCTCGCGGCGACGATGATGGAGGGCGACGGCAGCCGGCCCGGAACCAGGGTGCGGAAGTACGCGGGGAAGGCGACGTGAGCGAGAGCCGTGCAGGAGAGGAAGACCGCGAGGGCCAGGGCGGCGAGGGTGTGCATGCGGCGATGGTCGCGCCGGGCCTTGAGCGGCGTATTGAACAGAACGCTTGCGCAGGGGGTGGTGACATCGCCCTCTTCTGTGAAGCCCGTCCGTACGAAGTCACGCCGCACCGGCATCCCGCCTGGAAGCTCGTCCTGCCGATCGGTGGTCACGCCTTAGTGGGGGAGTCGGCCGGGGCGGGCGTGCTGGTTCCACCGCGGTACACGCACGTGTGCGCCACCACGTCCGCCTTCGTCGCGGTCTTCCTCGACCCCTGGTGCCTGCGGGCGGACCCCTCCGCGCCGACGTGGCTGGACGGCAGGGCCGTTCGGCGGCTCCTTGATGCCTCGGGCAGTGGCGATGGCGCGGGCGGTGTGGGCGGTGTGCCGGACGTGGAGGCGTTGCGCGCCGAGGTGGCCTCCGTCGCGGGACCGCGTACGGGCGTCGATCCGCGCGTGCCGTATGCCGTACGGGCGGCCTGCGCACCCGCCTCCCGCATCGACGCCGTCGCCGCCGAGCTGGGCCTCTCGCCGGCCCGGCTGCGCGCCCTGGTCGCGGCGGAGGTCGGCATTCCGCTGGCCACCTTGCGCCAGTGGGGAAGGCTGCGGGCCGCGTTCGGATCGCTCGTGGGGGAGGGCGGCGCGGGCGGCGTGAGGATCGCGGACGCCGCCGCCGACGCAGGCTTCGCGGACCAGGCGCATCTCACCCGCGCCGCCCGGCGCTTCACCGGACGTACCCCCGGCTCGCTGGACCGTCGCCCTTGCCCTCGCCCTCGCTCTCGCCGCCGCTGACTTGACCCTCACGTCGCGTCAGGCTTCAGGCTGTACGTCGACGAAAGGGAGGTCCATGAGCTACACCGTCGGGCAGGTCTCCGGCTTCGCGGGGGTCACCGTCCGTACCCTGCACCATTACGACCGGGCCGGGCTGCTCACACCCGGGGAGCGCAGCCCTGGCGGCTACCGCCTCTACAGCGACGCCGATCTGGCCCGGCTGCAGCAGATCCTCTTCTACCGGGAACTCGGCTTCGCCCTCGACGAGATCGCCGAGATCCTGGCCGACCCGCAGGCCAACGCCCTTGACCAGCTGAAGGCCAGGCGCCGGGCCCTGCGCGAGCAGATCGGCAAGCTGGAGCGCCTGGTGGAGGTCGCCGAGCGTGCCATGGAGGTGCAGCGGACCGGCGTGAGTCTCAGCCCCCAGGAGCGGTTCGAGGTCTTCGGGGAGATCGCCTTCGACCTGAGCTACGCCACCGAGGCCGAGCTGAAGTGGCAGGACAGCCCGGGATACCGGGCGGCCATGAAGAGCGCCGCCGCGCACTCCAAGGAGGACTGGGCGCGGCTCATGGACGAGGCGGCGCGGTGGCGGGACGAGTTGCTCGCCGCCTTCGACGCGGGGGAGCCCGCGGGGAGCGAGGCCGCGACGGGGCTGGCCGAGGCGCACCGGCAGTACATCGCCCGCTGGTTCACCCCGTGCCCTCCCGAGACGCATCTGCGGATCGCGGACGACTTCGCCGAGGATCCGCGCGCCTTCGCCCTCGTCGTACCGCCGTCCCAGCAGAGGCCGGGGCTCGCCACGTACCTGCGTACGGCTGTCCACGCCAACGCCCTTCGCCGCGCTGGTGCGGAGGACGCCGCGGACCACCCTCAGGAACAGGGCGAGCCTCACGAGCCTCAGCCGGACAGAAACACTCACCCTAAAGGTGAGGTTGACAGCGACTCCGCTCCTCGACCCGGAGGAAGAGACCGATGACCCGCGTCCTCATCACCGCCGCCGGTTCGTACGGCGATGTCGCCCCGTACACCGGCCTCGGCGTACGCCTGCGCGAAGCGGGGCACGACGTGGCGCTCGCCACGCAGGAATCCTTCGCGCCGCTGGTCCAGGCGGCGGGTCTGAAGTTCCGTGGGCTGCCCGCCGGCGTGCCCGCCGGCGACGGGGCCACGGGAGGTGGACGCAGGGAATTGATGCGGACGGCCGCGGCCTTCGTACGCGACCTCGGGGACGGTCTCGCGGACGCCGCCGTGCGCGGCGCCGAACTGCTCGTGCTCTCCACGACGACCGCCCCGCTCGGCTGGCACCTGGCCGAGGCCATGCGCATACCGGCCGTGGGCGCGTATCTCCAACCGACCCACCCCACGCGGGAGTTCCCGCCGGTCGTCGGCGGTGCCCGGTCGCTCGGCGGGTTCGGCAACAGGGCTCTGGGCCGCTTCTCGCTGCGCATGGTCGACCGCGTCTACGCCGACGCGGTGCGTGACCTGCGCGCCCGTCTGGCGCTGCCGCCGGAGGCGCCGGGCGCCGTCCGGGCCCGCCAGGAACGGGCCGGTTGGCCGGTGCTGCACGGCTTCAGCCCGGCCGTGGTGCCGAGGCCCGCGGACTGGCGCGCCGGGCTCGACGTCGTCGGCAACTGGTGGCCGCACCACGACCCGGGGCAAGCCGCCCTGCCCCGTGAACTCGACGACTTCCTTCGGGCCGGGCCGCCGCCGGTGTTCATCGGGTTCGGCAGCATGGCGGCCGGGAACGGTGAGCGGCTGAGCGAGATCGCGGTCGCGGCGTTGCGTGCGGCGGGGCTGCGGGGCGTGCTGCAGGCCGGGCGCGCGGGTCTCGCGGCGTCCGGCGACGACGTCCTCACCGTGGGGGAGGTGCCGCATGCCGTCCTCTTCCCGGAGATGGCGGCGGTCGTGCACCACGCGGGGGCGGGCACGGCGGCGGCGGGGCTGCGTGCGGGGCTCCCGGCCGTTCCCGTGCCGGTCACGGCGGACCAGCCCTTCTGGGCCGCCCGCCTCGCGTCCCTGGGCGCGGCGACGGCGCCCCTCCCCTTCAGGGACCTCACCGCCCCTCGCCTCGCTGAGGCGCTCCGTCGCGTGGCGAGCGAGGACTCATACGCGCGGTCCGCCGCGGACATCGCGCGGCGGATGGCCACGGAGGACGACGGTGCGGGGCATGTGCTGAAGACGGTGGAGCGGCTGCTCTAGCGGCGGTGGCGGTGCGCCTGGCGGCGGGTGGTTGCTCAGGACACCGGTGACCCCCCGCGGGCGCCGCTGCGATCGCCTCGGGCGACTTGAGCAGGGCCCGCAGGCCGCCTCTGGGGCCCCGTTCGCGCCTCAGGCGGCCAGAGCTAGCCGAGTCTTGCTGAGGCCGCCCGCCCTAGCCGCCGCCGACAACCGCCGGCTGCCGCGGCCGGCGGTTCTGACGCGGCAGCAGCAGCGGCGTGGCCAGCATGAGCAGGCCGGCTGTCGCGATCGCGGTGCGCGGGCCGGTGAGGGCGGCCAGTAGGCCCCACAGGGCGGTCGTGGCCGCGGTGGTGACCTTGCCCGTGATCGACCAGGCAGACAGTGTGCGGGCGACGCGGTCCGTCGGGATCTGTTCGAGGCGATACGTGGCGACCACCGGGTTGAACACGCTGGAGCAGGCGATCAGGCCGAACTCGACGACCATGACGAGGACGAGCCCGGCGACGCCCGGGCGGACGAGGGCGAGCCCCGCGGACCAGCACACGCGCAGTACCCCGAAGGAGAGCAGAACCGTGTGCTGCCCGTACCGCGCGACGAGGCGCCGGGCCAGCCGGGAGCCGATCAGCCCTCCGGCACAGGGCACCGCGAAGGCGAGACCGTACTGCCAGGGAGCGAAGCCGAGGCTGCCGAGCATCAGCACGGCGAGCAGTGGCGAGGCCGCCATGATCAGGCCGTTGACCAGCAGCGTGTTGAAGAACAGCGGGCGCAGCGCAGGGCTGCCGAGGATGAACCGCCACCCGTCGAGCAGATCCCTTCCCCGGAGCCGGTCCGGTGCCCCGGTGCGCACGGGACGGGGTTCCTTGCCGCCGATCGCCCGCAGGCCCACGGCCGAGAGCAGATAGCTGACCGCGTCGGCCGTCACGGTCAGCACGGGTCCGAACAGACCGATCGCCGCCCCGCCGAGAGGCGGCCCGAGCATGGTGGCCGTCCAGGTCGTCGACTCGAACCGCCCGTTCGCGACGAGCAGGTCCCGTGGAGGCACCAGCCCCTTCAGGTAGGCGCCGGCGGCCGCGCCGAACGTGATGTCGGCCGCGGCGACCACGACCGACACGACGAGCAGCTGCGCGAAGCCGAGCAGCCCGAGCGCGAACGCGGCGGGGACGCTGATCAACGCAGCGAACCGGATCAGGTCCATCGCCATCATCACCGGCCGCTTGCGGCGGAACTCCACCCACGGCCCGAGCGGCACCGCCACCGCCGCCCCCACCGCGAGACCCGAGGCTGCAAGGAGCGCCACCTGCGTGGGACCGCAGTGCAGCACCAGGATCGCGATCAAGGGAAACGCGTCGAACGCCAGCCGCGTACCGAACGTACTGACCGCGTACGCCGCCCACAGCCACCCGAACCGCCGCCCGAGCGACCGTCTCCCCGCCATCCCGCGCACCCCTCACCCGACAACCCCGACGACCCGACAACCCTGTGTTGACCGGCGCCATCCAACCGGCTCTCCCACCGCCCGATCAAACAACCGTCCCACTGGCCGGCCACAACCATGCGTTGTGTGAAGGGGGCCGCCGTTCGTAGGGTGGCAGTCATGGATCTCCATGCAGTGCGCGCCTTCCTCGCCGCCGCGGAGGCGGGCCAGTTCCAGGGCGCCGCCGCCGACCTGTCGATCACCCAGCAGGCCGTCTCCAAGCGCATCGCCGCGTTGGAGAAGGAACTCGCCGTACGGCTGTTCACCCGCACCGCGCGCGGCGCCCGGCTCACCATCGACGGACAGGTGTTCCTGCCGCACGCCCGCGAACTCCTCCAGGCCGAGGAGCGCGCGGCCGCCTCCGTACGGCCCGGCAGCCGCGCGCTGCGCGTCGACGTGATCGGCCGGCGGCTCGCGCCGGCCGCCCTGCTGCGCGGCTTCCACCGCGCGCACCCCGACACCGCGCTCGACGTGGTGACGCTCTTCGACGCCGACGCGGCCATCACCGCCGTACGGTCGGGCACGATCGACGCGGCTTTCCGCGCCGTCACGGTGCCCGCCCAGCGGCTCCCCGACGGCATCGAGGCCGCCCGCGTCCACGACGAGCCCATCCAGCTCCTCACCGGACCGGGCCACGCGCTCGCGGGCGCCCGCGCGGTCACCCCGGCTCAGCTCGTCGGGCACCGGATCTGGATGCCCGGCATCGTCACCGGAACCGAGTGGGCCGCCTACTACGACGAACTCGCCGTGGCGTTCGGGCTCACCATCGAGGCGACAGGACCCGACTTCGGCACCGAACCGCTCCTGGACACCATCGCGGACTCCCCGGGGCTCGCCACCTTCGTGGGCGAGCAGACCCGTCTGGTCTGGCCCGCCGACGACGACCTGCGGCGCATCCCGGTGCACGACCCGACGCCGGTCTACCCGCACTCCCTGATCCGGCGCGCGGACAACCCGCACCCGGCGCTCACCGCACTCCGCACCCATCTCACCGGGACCCGCCCCACCGCCGACGCCGCCACCGCGACCTGGACACCGGCATGGACCTGGGCATGGGAACGGTGAGCGGAAGTCTCAGTTCCGCCGGTCGACGACCGTCTCCCCGCCCACCACGACCACTTCGGCCCGCGTCCCGGGGATCTCATCGGGGCGTACGCGCAGGATGTCCCGGGACAGCACGACGAAGTCGGCCAGCTTGCCCACGGTCAGCGAACCGCGCTCGTCCTCCAGGAAGTTGGCGTACGCGGAGCCCATCGTGTAGCCGCGCACCGCGGTCTCCACGTCCAGGGTCTCGGCGGGCTGCCAGGCGGTCCCGCCGGCCAGTGGGCGGCGGGTGACCGCCGTGTAGATGCCCGCCATCGGGTCCATCTCGGCGACGTTCCAGTCGCTGGACAGGGCGAGCACCGCGCCCGCCTCGTGCAGGCTCCGCATCGGCCAGGCCTTGTGCCAGCGGTCGGCGCCGACGTTCTCGGCCCAGTCCTTGCCCGGCCCCGCGATGTCGGGGGCGCAGTGACGGGGCTGCATGCAGGCGACCACGCCCAGCTCCGCGAAGCGCGGCGTGTCGCGCGGGTCGAGGCACTCGACGTGGACGACCTGGTGGCGGGCGTCGCGCGGACCGTTGACGGAGCGGGCGTGCTCCACGGCATCGAGGACCGTGCGGATACCGCGGTCGCCCGTGGCGTGCACGAAACACTGGAAGCCGCGGGCGTCCAGCTTCGCCAGCAGCTCCGCGAACTCCTCGGGCGGGTAGAACGTGTCCCCGCGATGCCGCCCGCACCCGGCGTACGGCTCCAGGAGGGAGGCCGTGCGCGGCTCCACGACATCGTCGATGTACAGCTTCAGCGGGCCCACGCGGAGCCGGTCGTCGGCGAAGCGCTCCGCCGCCGCGGCGAAGTCGTCCAGGTCCGCGTCGCCGGTGCCACGCGGGTGGAAGAGGGCGGCGACGATCCGCGAGCGCAGCCGCCCCTCGGCGCGAGCCCGCTCGAACAGCGCCAGGTCGTCGAGGGAGTTCTGCGGTTCGACGACCGTGGTGATGCCGTAGCCGATCGCGTCGTCCAGGCTCTTGGCGAGCCGCCCGTACTGCCGGTCGGGCGACGCCCACGGGACGCCCAGCGCGCGCAGCGCCCGGTGGCCGTCGCGGCTCAGGCCCCTGACCGCGAAGTCCTTGACGAACCCGGTCGGTTCGCCCGTCGCCGGGTCGATCTCGGCGCGGCCGAACGGCAGGGACGTATGGTCGCGGTCGACGCCGAGGCGGCGCAGGGCGGCCGTGTTGAGCCAGGCGGTGTGGACGTCGTAGCTGAGGACGAAGGCGGGGGTGTCACCGGTGGCCGGGTCGAGGTCGGCGGCGCGTGGCATACGGCCGCCGGGGATCGCGGAGTAGTCAAAGGACTCCGCCTCGATCCACTCCGCGTCGGGGTGCGCGCCGCGCCAGGCGCGGATCCGGTCGTGGATCCCGCCGAGGGTGCGGGCGCCTGCGAGCTGCACGCAGGCGTCGTCCGAGCCGAGCCGTACGTGGTTGTGGGCGTCGATGAACCCGGGCAGCACGAGCCGCCCGCGCCCGTCGATCACCCGCGTGCCCGGCCCCGTCCAGCGGTCGGCTTCCGCGTCCGGCCCGAGCCACGCGAGACGTCCGTCGCGGACGGCGAGCGCTTCGGCGGCGGGCAGGTCCGGGTCGACGGTGTGGATGCGGGCGTTCCGCAGCACCAGGTCGGCGGGGGAGGGGGCGGCGGTGGTCGTGCGGGTCATGAGGTGAACTCCTGGAACGGTGCGTGTCGTTCGGCGCGTACGAGATGTGCGTGCTGTTCAGGGCGTACGAGATGGAGGCCGGGTGAGGGGCGCGGCTCGGACGGTGCGGCGGGCCAGGGCCCAGTAGGTGAGCCCGGAGACGAGTGAGCCGAGCAGGGTGAGGTCGCCGCCGCCGAGCGGTGCCACCAGCGGGCCGGTCCACAGCTCGGAGTCGCAGGTGAGCGCGGCGAAGGCCATGCCGGTGACGAGCGCGGCCATCCCGGCGGGGTGGAACCCGGCGCGGTACCAGTACGCCCCCGCGCGTCCCTTCGCGTGCAGGGCCTCGGTGTCGTAACGGCAGCGGCGCAGCAGCATGTCGGCGAGGAACACCCCGCCCCACGGCGCGAAGACGATGATCAGCAGGGAGAGGAAGCTGAGCAGCGACTCGGTGAAGTCCGTCAGGAAGAGCGAGCCCAGTGAGCCGAGCGCCGTGACGGCGACGCTGATCACGATGGCCTTGGCGCGGCTCCACGGGATACCGAGGACCTGGAGGTTCAGGCTGGAGGAGTAGAGCGTGAGGATCGAGTTGGTCACCGAGCCGCCGAGGACCAGGAGCAGGAAGACCGGCCGGAACCAGCCCGGAAGCAGGCCCTCCACCCCGGCTACGGCATCCGTCATATCGGCCTGGGTCGCGGCCGCGACGCCCGCGACACCGAGCGCGACGGAGGAGACGAGCCCGCCGAGCGCGCCGGAGAGGGTGATCGAGCGCAGCGAGGTGTCCGGCGGCAGATAGCGGGTGTAGTCGGCGGGCATCGGCAGATACGAGAAGGGGCCCGCCAGCATCACGACGAAGGCCAGCGTCCACCCGGAGAAGCCCGCGCCACCCGCCCCGCCCGCGCCCTCCGCGCCGCCCGCCGCCCCGAACGCCCCGCCGAACTCGGTGCCCGGCAGCAGGAGAAGCAGCAGCACGCCGAAGCCGGCCGCCAGGACGTACGCCAGCCACCGCTCGGCGAGCTGCACCGTCGCGTGCCCCCACATGGCGACCGCGAAGGTCATGGCGAGCGTCGCCGCGAGCGCCAGTGCGCGCGCCGTGTCGCCGCCGCCGAGGCCGAGGCCGGCGAAGAGGACTTCCAGGGCGAGCGTGCCGACGACCGTGTTGACGACGGTGTAGCCGATGGACACGACCCAGTTGAGCAGCCCGGCGGGCAGGTTCCCGAGGACACCGAACGGCGCCCGGGAGATGACGAGGGTCGCGGTGCCCGTGCGGATGCCGCTCAGGCCCGTGGCGCTGATGGCGAAGAAGGACAGACCGCCGATGACGACGACCGCCACGGCCTGCCAGAAGCTGAGACCGAAGGAGACCGCGAGGGCGCCGTTGATGACGTAGGTGAAGGTCAGGTTGGAGCCGAACCAGAGCCAGAACAGGTCCTTGGCGCTGCCGTGCCGATCCGCTTGGGGGATGGGGTCGATGCCGTGCGTCTCGACGCGGAACACCTCGTCGCTGGTGACTCCCGTGCCTGTCCCGGGGAACACCGGGGCCTGTCGCGCCATGCGGGACCTCGCTCTCCGGCACCCAGACCTTGAATGCCGTTCCAGAAGTTAGAACGGCATTCAAAGTGCGGCACGTGTGCCGGTGGCGTCAAGACCCTGGCCGAAACCACCGTGCGGCCGGGCGGGGATAGGGTCGGCGCACAGGGACCGGCGGTGAGGGAGAACGGGAGCGCACGTGGCACGAAGGCGGGACGGACAGGTCGCGCGGGACCGGATGCTCGAAGAGGCGATGACGGCCATCGCGGAGAACGGCCTCGCCGCGCTCACCATGTCCGCGCTCGCCGACCGCCTCGGCACCAGCGGCGGCCACATCCTGTACTACTTCGGCAGCAAGGACCGGCTGCTCCTCGAAGCGCTGCGCTGGAGCGAGGCGGCGCTCACCGAGGAGCGCCGCGCCCTGCTCTCGGGCCGGGCCGCGCCCGCCCGCAGACTCGACCGCTTCCTCCAGCTCTACCTGCCCAAGGGCCCGCGCGACCCCCGCTGGATGCTGTGGATCGAACTCTGGGCGCGCGCCGGGGGGAACGAACCGCTCCGCACGGCCCAGGAGGAGCTGGACCAGGGCTGGCAGGAGGATCTCACCGCACTGCTCGCCCAGGGCGCGGCAGCGGACGCCTTCGCCGTCGACGACGGCGCGGGCCGTGCCGGTGAACTCCTCGCCCTGCTGGACGGGTTGAGTACGCGTGTGGTGCTCGGCCAGCGGGGCGCGGACCGCAGGAGCGCCCTGGCGTCGGCCCGCTCGGCGGCCCGGCGGCTGGTGGGGCAGGCGGCTGAGCAGCGGCCCGATCAGTAGCCCGAGCGGCCGACTGGCCGGGCGCTTCCTCCGCTCACCGTGGAAGAGTTCCGGGTATGAGCGAGTATCCGTACACGGCGAACCCTCGGATCACGGTCCTCGGCGTCCAGCACGGCAGCCCGCCGTTCCGCATCGTGGAGATCGACGGTGAGGTGGTCGGCACGGCGAAGACCGTCACGGACGTCCTGGACGCGGCCGCCATGGCGGGCATCCCCGTGCACGACCTCGACGATCCGGACGCCGTGCGATGGGTGGGCGGCGACAAGTTCACCTGGCGGCCGCATTGACCGGGTGGCCGCGCTGACCGGGTGGCCGCACTGACCTGGCGCCCCGTCGAACGCCCGGGTCACGGCCGCCCGGCCGCCGGCACCTCCTCCCCGGCGGGCACCGGACCCGGCGCCGTGCCGTCGCCGAACGGGCGCCCGCCCAGCTCCTCGCGGTGATGCGGCGTCAGCCACCCGGCCAGGTCGGGGCCCAGTGGCACGACCCCGGTCGGGTTGATGCCCGAGTGCACCTGGTAGTAGTGCCGCTTGATGTGGTCGAAGTCGATGGTGTCCCCGAACCCCGGCGTCTGGAACAGATCCCGCGCGTACGCCCACAGCACCGGGTCCTCGGACAGCTTCCGGCGGTTGCACTTGAAGTGGCCGTGGTACACCGCGTCGAACCGCACCAGCGTGCTGAACAGCCGGATGTCCGCTTCCGTGATCGTCTCCCCGACGAGGTAGCGACGGCTCACCAGCCGCTCGGAGGTCAGCTCGAGGCGGCGGAACACCTCGCGGCACGCCGCGTCGTACGCACTCTGCTCCGCGGCGAAACCCGCGCGGTACACGCCGTTGTTGACGTCGCGGTAGATGCCCTCCATCACCGTGTCGATCTCGTCGCGCAGCGGCTCCGGGTACAGGTCGGGCGCCCCTTCGCGGTGCAGCGCCGTCCACTGTGTGGCGAAGTCCAGGGTGATCTGCTGGAAGTCGTTGGTGACCAGCTTGCCGCTCGGCACGTCCACGAGCGCGGGCACGCTGACGCCGCCCGGGTAGCCGCTCTCACGCGCCTCGTACGCCTCACTCAGGAAGCGGATGCCGAGCACGGGGTCGCGGCCGTCGGGGTCGAGCGTGAACCGCCAGCTCCGGTCGTCCTGGATCGGGTCGGTGACCCCCAGGGACAGGGCGCCCTCCAGACCGAGCAGCCGCCGGGAGATCAGCGCCCGGCCCGCCCAGGGGCAGGCGCGGCTCACCACCAGGCGGTAGCGCCCCGCCTCGACGGGCCAGCCGTCACCGCCGTCACCGCCGCCGTCGGCGGTGACACGGTCCGCGAAATGACTCTTGGAGCGCTTGAACTCCTTGTGCCCGTACGAGGCGTTGCCCTCCGCCGGGCTTCCCGCCGCCGCGCTCATGACCGGCTGCCTTCCCGCGCACCCGTGCGGGCCACCGGGGCGCCTCCGTCCGGTTCCGCGCGGGCCGGGGATGGCACCAGATCGTAGATCCGGTCGATGAGCACCGCTTCGTTGCCCGCGAGGCCGGCGCGGCGCAGCGCGTCGTCGGCCTCCGCGATCGGCCCCGCGAGCAGCGTGGCCGCGGCGGCGGGAGGCACCTCGCAGGCGTCGGACAGCGCGGCGCGCGCGGTGTGCAGCAGACGCAAGCAGGCCTGGGCGGCGAGCAGTTCCTCGGACGTCGTGCCGGTCATGTCGAGCGACTCCTCTGCGCTGGATGGCGTGGGCGGCATCGCGGCGATGCCACCCACCACTGTGGCGCACGGGTCTGACAATGGCGCTCCTACGCGGCCGCTGACCGGCGGGTGAGCCGCAAAGTGAGGCCGTCCGGCATGAGCGTCAGACGCTCGGCGACGCGCAGCCGGTAACCGGGATCGGCGTGCAGGTCGTAGCGGCGCAGCAGCAGGCCGAGCACCAACGTGGCCTCATGCAGGGCGAACTGTCGTCCGATGCAGGCCCGCGCGCCGGTGCCGAACGGCTTGAAGACATGGGCGGGCCTGGCACGTACCGCCGAAGGGGCGAACCGGTCGGGGTCGAACTCCTCGGGGCGCTCGCCCCACGCGGCCGGATCGCGGTGCAGCATCGTGGCGAGGACCAGCGCCCACGCGCCCCGGCGCATCGGGTGCACGCCCCCGAGCGTGGTGTCCTCGCGGGCCTCACGGGCGAATGCGGGAGCGGTCGGCCACAGCCGCAGCGATTCGTCGAGCACCCGGCGTACGTAGCGCAGCTTGGCCACTTGCTCGTACGCGGGCTCCTCCTCGGCGCCCCACACCTCGTCGACCTCGGCCCGCGCGCGGGCGAGCACCTCCGGGGAGCGCGACAAGTAGTGCAGCGCGAAGGACAGCGCCCCGGAGGTCGTCTCGTGCCCCGCCACCAGGAAGGTGATGACCTGCCGGCGGATGTTCTGCGAAGACAGCCGCTCCCCCGTCCCGGGGTGGGCCACTTCCAGCATGCGGTCGAGCAGATCGCCGTGGCCGCCCGACCCGGACGCGGCGCGGCGGGCGGCGACCACCGCGTCCACGGTGCGGTTGAGGTATGCCATGTCGGCGTCGTTGCGCCGGTCGGCGCCGCGCAGCAGCAGCGGGGTGAGCAGCGGAGGGACGACGTTGCGGCGCTGGGCGAAGGAGAGCGTGCCGACCATGGCCGTCACGAAGGGGTGCGGCGCCGACCGCTCGAAGGAGCCGAAGTCGTGCCCGAACCCGGTGCGGGCGATCGTCTCCAGCGTCAGCTTCGTCATGTCGCCGGGCACGTCCACCGCCCGCCCCGCCGACTCCCGCTCGTCCCAGCGCGCCGTCAGCTGCCGGGCCACGTCGAGCATCAGCGGGTGGTAGCCCGCCATGGCCTCGCGGCTGAACCCCGGGGCGAGGATGTCGTGCGCCAGCTGCCAGTTGGGTTCGTGGTTGTACGCGGTGAAGAGCCCGTCGCCCGCCACCGGACGGAGGTTGGCCACCCCGAGGCCCACGTGCTTGGCGAAGCGCGAGTCGTCGGCCAGGTCGGCGACCAGCTCGGCGCCCCACACGAAGACGAACTCCTTGCCGAACGCCTTGCGCCGGAAGATGGGCCCCAGCAGGCGTCCCATCCGCATCGAGTCCTGCAACGGCGTCCGCGCGTCGGCCCCCAGGACGTCGCCGAGGAACGGCAGGCGGCGCGGCGGATGGGGTATGTGAGGCAGCTCCGGCCAGCCGAGTTCCGCGCTGCGGAAACCCTTGGGCGGGGGCTGCGCCGACACCGTCTGCCCGGCCGCTGACCGCGTCGTCTGCGCCATGTGCCCATCTCCCTTGTCCAGCGCGCCCGTTGGCTCCGACGAGCCTGTTGTACGTGGATTCAATAAGAGTCCTCAGTCTGGGCCCGCTATTGAATTCGCGTCAAGTAAGGTGCGTGCATGGCCGCGAACCCACCGGAGCGCACGCGCCGCAGAATGAGCACCGAGGAGCGGCGTGAGCAGCTGCTTTCGGTCGGGGCGCGGCTGTTCGCGCAGAAGCCGTACGACGATGTGTGGATCGAGCGGGTCGCGGAGATCGCGGGCGTCTCACGCGGACTCCTGTACCACTACTTCCCGACCAAACGGGACTTCTTCGCCGCCGTCGTACAGCGCGAGAGCGAGCGCATGCTGCGCCTGACGGCGGCCGAGCCCGGTCTGCCGGTGCGGGAGCAGATCAGCAGCGGCCTCGACACGTTCCTCGGCTATGTGGAGAGCCACGCGCAGGGCTTCCGCGCCTTCCACCGGGCCGAGGCGGCGGGCGATCCGCTGGTCCGCGAGGTCTACGGGCGGGGCCTCGCGGCCCAGGAGCGGCAGATCCTCGCGGCCCTCGCCGCGGACCCGGACGCCGACCTCGTCCAGGACCCGCCCGCGCTGCGCCTCGCGGTGCGCGGCTGGCTCGCCTTCATGGTGGCCGTCTGCCTGGAGTGGCTGGCGGAGCCGGAACTGACGCGCGCACAGGTGCGGGACCTGTGCGCAAAGGCGCTGCTCGGCGCGATCACGCGCTGAGGCCGCGATCACGCGCTGAGGCCGCGATCACGCGCTGAGGCGCAGCTCCTCCCGCAGGCGGGTGGGGGTCGTGAAGAGGTGGCCGCGTACGCCGCTCGCCTGCGCCGCGCGGATGTTCTCCTCGCGGTCATCGACGAAAAGCACCCGTCCCGGCTCGGTGCCCAGGGCGTCCAGGCACCAGCGGTAGGCGCCCGCCTCCGGCTTGGCGTGGCCGATGCGGCAGGAGAAGGCGCGCACTCGGAATTGCTTGAGCCAGGCGTGCCGCTCCTCGTAGTGGGCGGCCAGCTCCTCGGGGATGTTGGAGAGCAGCGCGATCGGCCTGCCCGCCGCCGCGAGCTCCTCGACCAGCGCGACCATCGTGTCGTCGACGGCGCTCCAACTGGCGATGTCGGCCTCGATGAGCCGCGCGACCCGGTCGTGCCCGAAGTCGGCGCCGAGCGCGTCGGCCACCTGCCGCCAGTAGCCGGGGCCGGTGGCGTCCCCGCGGTCGTAGGGCTGCCGCAGACCCCAGTACGCCTCCCGGGAAGAGAGTGTCGGGCACGCCCGCGGTGGCGGCCAGGCGGGCCTTGCCGGCCTCGGACTGATGGCGCGCGATGACACCGAACATGTCGAAGAGCAGGGTGTCGTACGCGGGCCCGCTCGCCGTGTGCCGCCCGCGTGCACGGCCGGCGTCCTGCGCGACCCCCAGCCGCAGCAGCGCCCCACCACCTCCGCCGCGCGCTCCTGACGGTGCGCGGCGGTGTCACTCACCAGCCAGGGAGCGCCGGAAGCCAGGGAACCCCGGAGTGACCGAACCGCTCCCGGGCCACCGACGCGAACCGCTCGGCGACCGCGGTGGAGAAGAGGACAACATGTCCATCTTCGGGTGGTGTTGACGGATGTGCGCCCGTCCCTCGACGATTTCACCCAAGCCGATCTGACCAGGCACAAGGGGATTCGTTTGTCATCACGTGCTCACACCCCCCACATCGACTCGACTCCCTCGTCCCGCTCCCCGCACACCCCCACACCACCCACACCATCAGCACCGTCCCCGCCGTCCCCGCCGCCCGGGCCGCGGCTGCGCGGCCGGGAACGGCAGTGGGTACGGCTGCTGCACCTGCTCGACACCACACGGTCCGGCCCCCGGCGAGGAGGCGTCGCCCTCGTCGAAGGAGCGGCCGGCACCGGCCGCAGCAGGCTGCTGAGCGACGCCGCGGCCGTGGCGGCCCAGTGCGGCTTCTCCGTCGCGTACGGCACCGCCGACGAGATCCGGCGCGCCATCCCCCTCGCACCCCTGATCGCCGCCCTGGACCCCACCACCGACGCGGGCTCCCCGCACGAGGACCCGGGCGCCATGGGCGCCCACTCCGCCTGGCTGATCGACCGGATGCGGCTCTCGCTCGGCGAACGGCTGCGCCGCGGCCCCGTGGCCGTCGTGCTGGACGACCTCCAGTGGGCGGACACCATGACACTGGCCGCGCTGAGCACTCTGGTCGCGCGCAGCGCGGGCCGGCCGGTGGTGTGGGTGATGGCCCGCCGTACCGGCGGGACGGAATCGCTGCCGGGCAAGCTGTTCACCGTGCTCGGCGACGCCGACCGCGCGGAACGGCTGCACCTGCCGCCCCTGGACGACCAGGCCGTGGCGGAGCTGGCAGCCGACCGGCTGTCGGCCGAGCCCGCACCCGAGCTGCTCTCCTACGCCAAGGGCGCGGACGGCAACCCCGCGGCACTGATCGCGCTCCTCGACGGCCTCGTCGTGGAACACCACGTACGGGTGACCGACGGGCGCGCCCGGCCGACCGGAGAGCTCACGAACGCGCAAGTGCCGCGCCGCTTCAGCACCTTGGTGCGCGACCGGGCGACGGCCCTCCAGCCGGGCACCCGGCTGCTGCTCGACGTGGCCTGCGTCCTCGGCAGGACCGCCCCGCCCGAGGACATCGCGCAGATACTGGGCGAGACCACGGCCTCCATGCTGCCGGCACTGCGGGAGGCGCTGGAATCCCGGATCATGGTGTGCGAGGGCGACACCGTCGCGTTCCGGCACGAACTGGTCAGGCAGGCACTGCTCGCGGCACTGCCCGGACCGCTGCGCGGGTCACTGCACCGCCGGGCGGCAGAGATGGTCATCGGCCGGGACGGCGGTGTCCTGCCGGCCGCGGCGCACCTGGTGCACGGCGCCCGCCGCGGCGACACCCGGGCCGTGACGGTGCTGTGCGCGGCGGCCACCGCGGTCGTCGCGACCGACCCGCGTACGGCGGCCGGACTCGCCCAGCGCGCACTGGAGATCACCGGTCCGCCGCACCCCGTACGGGCGGATCTGGTCCGTGTCGCGGTCGAGGCGCTGGCCCGCTGCGGGCCCCTGCCCCGGGCGATCACGCTGGCCGAGGAGGCCCTGGGCGGGGTACTGCCGAAGGAGCAGGCCGCCGTCGTGCGGTGCCAGCTGTCCTCGGCGCTGCTGCTCGCGGGCCGGACCGCACGGGCCGTCGCCGTCGCAGGGGCGCCGCCTCCGCCGGGCACCACGGGCGCCGAAGAACTCACGGACCGCATCGTCCTGGGCAGACTGAACGCCCTGGTCGACCTGGACGCGGCAGCCGCCGAACACGAGACACGGCAGGAGATGACACGCCACGGCCGCCCGTCCGCCGGACTGCGGTGCGTGCTGGCCCGGTCGCACTGGTACGCGGGCCGGGTCGGCGAAGCGCTGCGGCAGGCCCGCGAGGCGGCCGGCCCGCCCGACGGGGAACACGGCGTGTGCTGGCCGTTCCCGCCCCGCCTCGCACTCGCCACCATGCTCACCCACCTGCGGGAGACCACGGAGGCCGCGGCCGTCCTGAGCCCCCTCCGCGGTGACAGCGGGGCCGAGGGATGGCCGGTGCTGCGCGGCGCCGGCATGATCCTCGGGTCGTCCCTCGCCCTCGCCCGGGGCGCCCTGGAGGAAGCGGAGTCACAGGCCGCCGGGGGGCTCGCGGCCGCCGACGAGGCGGGCATGCCGCGGTACTCGCCGCTGGCCTGGCGGACCCTCACCGAGGTCGCGCTGCGCCGTGGGGATCTCGCCGCGGCCGACGGACACGTCAGGCAGCTGACGCGGACGGTGGCGGAGCAGGGGCTCGACGGCGCCGCGGCGGCCGCGTCACGGGCGGGCGCCGCGTGGATGACGGCACAGCTCGCCGCGGCACGGCGTGACCTGGAAGGCCTCGACTCCGCGCTGGCCACCGTCCACACGGACCACAGCACCCTGCGCCTGCTCCTCTGCGAGGAACCGGCGGCGGCCGCCTGGCTGGTGCGCACGGCGACCGACCGGGGCGACGGGGAACGGGCCGACGCCACCGTGCGGGCCGCGCGACGGCTCGCCGCCGACAACCCGGACGTACCTTCGCTGCTGGCCGCCGCCGCGCACGCGCAGGGGGTGCACCGGCAGGACGCCGACGCGCTGCGGCGCGCGGTGCAGACGCACCGCGACCCATGGTGCGGGGCCTCCGCCGCCGAGGACCTGGGAGCGCTGTGCGCGGCCGACCGTGCGACGACGGTGACGGAACTGGAGTGGGCCATGGCCAAGTACGCGCGGCTGGGCGCCGCACGGGACGAGGCCCGGGTGCGGCGCCGGCTGCGCCGTCTCGGGGTGCGTCGGCGGCACTGGAAGCACGCGGACCGGCCCGCATCCGGGTGGGCGAGCCTGACCGACACCGAGCGCAGGGTCGCGGACCTGGTGGCACAAGGGCTGACCAACCGTCAGGTGGCGAATCAGATGTTCCTGTCCTCGCACACCGTCGGCTTCCATCTGCGGCAGATCTACCGGAAGCTACGGCTGCGGTCCCGGATCGACCTGGCGCGCACCCACCCCGGGGCCGACGACGGTCCCGGGCCCCGTGTCACGGACCGCCCCGCACCACAGCCCGGCGCGGGCTCCGTCCCGAGCCCACGCGACCCGGCATCCCGTGGCCCGGAGACGCCGCGCGGGCCCGCCCTCCCGGACCCGCGGCACCCGACCGACACCACGTAACCGTGCTCTTCCCCGAGGACGCCCGCCCGCTGCTGGCCGCCGTCCGTGTCGCTGTGCGCCCTCGTCCTGCTCTTCGGATGCGGCATCGCGCTCGCCGCGATCCTGTACGACCAGGATCCGCACATTGTTTCCGTCGCTCGGACGGCCTCGGTGAGGGTGCGTGCCCGGAGGGCCGGGCGGAGGGTGGAAGCGGTCCTGTACCCGCACACCGAGGAGCTGCCTGATGTCCGCACCGCCCAGCAACGAGCAGCCGGGCAACGCGAAGACGACGTCCGACCTGATCGTCGAGCGGTTGCTGGAATGGGGCGTGGACACCTGCTTCGGCATCTGCGGGGACCAGGTCAACGGATTCTTCGAAGCACTGCGCACCCACCCCGAGATGCGTTTCGTGCATGTACGGCACGAGGAGAACGCGGCGCTGGCGTGTGTGGGCCATGCGAAGTTCACCGGCCGCCCCGCCGCCTGCGTGGCCACCGCGGGCCCGGGGGCGGTGCACCTGCTCAACGGCCTGTACGACGCGCGGATCGACGGCGCCCCGGTCATCGCCATCACCGGCCTGTCGTATCACGACACGGTTGGTGCCCACTTCCTGCAGGACCTGCCCTCGGACCGGCTGCTGGAGGGGGCGTGCATGTTCTCCGAGCGGGTCATGGGCCCGGCCCACGCTGTGACCGCCACCGATCTGGCGGTACGCAGCGCGCTGATGAACCGCACGCCCTCCCACCTGGCGATCCCCATCGACGTCCAGTCCTTCACGCTGGAGCAGGACACCCTCTCGCCGAAGAATGTGCCCGGACATCTGTCGCTGGCCGGGCAGCCGTTCACCGTCGTCCCGCCGGGCGAGCGGCTGCGTGCGGCGGCCGAGGTGCTGAATTCCTGTGAGCGGGTGGCGATCTGCGCCGGGGCCGGCGCTCGCGGGGCGGGTGATCTGCTGGAGCAGGTCGCCGAGGTGCTGGGCGCGCCCATCATCAAGGCCGGTCTGGGCAAGGACTGTGTTCCTGACGACAGCGCGTACACCACCGGCGGCATGGGACTGATCGGCACCCGCGCCTCCCACGAGGCGTTCGAGGACTGTGACGGGTTCCTGATCGTGGGTTCCTCCACGCCGTACTACGAGTTCTGGCCTCAGCCCGGGCAGGCGCGCGGGGTGCAGATCGATCTGAACGCCGACCGCATCGCCATGCGCTATCCCGTCGAGGTGGGCCTGGTCGGCCACGCGGCGGCTGTCCTGGAACAGCTGCTGCCGCTGCTGGAGCGCAAGACGGACCGGTCCTTCCTGGAACGTGCTCAAGCCACCACCCGCCGCTGGTGGGAGCTGATCGGCGAGCAGGCCGCCTCCTCCGGCACCCCCATGCGCCCCCAGGTGGTCACCTGGGAACTGTCGAAAGCGCTGCCCGATGACGCGATCGTCACGGGGGACGCCGGGACGGTGACCGCGTGGGGCGGCCGGCTGCGGCTGCGCCGCGGCATGCAGTACTCCTTCTCCGGCACCCTGTGCACCATGGGCGCGGCCCTGCCCTACGCGATCGGCGCCCAGATCGCCCACCCCGACCGGCCGGTGATCGCCTTCACCGGCGACGGATCGATGAGCATGGGCATGGGCGAACTGGCCACCCTCGCCCAGTACGACCTCCCCGTCAAAGTCGTCGTCCTGCGCAACAACTCCCTCGCCCTGGAGGTGTGGGAGCAGACCGCGCTGCTCGGCAACCCCCAGATGGGCTGCGAACTGCACCCCATCGACTTCACCGCCGTCGCCCGCGCCTGCGGACTCCACGCCTTCCGCATCGAGGACCCCGCCGAGGCCGCCGACGTCTTCACCCAGGCCATGGCCTTCGACGGGCCCTGTCTGATCGAAGCCGTCACTGACCCCTACGAGGCGCCGTTCGGCGAAAGCCTCCAGCCCACTCACGCCGCCCACATCGCCCAGGCCCTCGGCAAGGGCGAGGCGGCCGCCTCCGCCATCGCCGGCAACCTCCTGCAAGACGACCGCGTCGCGATGTCACCAGCCCTGCGACAGCACCACGACGACATCGCCCGCTACCGCTGACAACTCACGACGCGGCGAGTCAGGTGGATCACCGCCGATCGCGTCCTGTCCCATGTGACAGCCGAACCCGCCGCCGAAACCGAGCGGCTTCCCGCCAAGGAGACCTGGCGTGCCCTGTACCGCCACTTCCGCCCGCACCGCGGCGCCGTGGCCTTCGGGGCCTTCCTCACGCTGATCGGCGCCGCGACCGGGCTGGCCCAGCCGCTGGCGGCCAAGTCCCTCGTGGACAAGCTCGGCGGCGACGGGTCGATCACCGGCATCCTGGTGCTCCTCACCGCGCTCGTGGTCCTCGGCACCGCGATCGAGTCGTTCGGCGCGTACATCCTGGAGCGCAGCGCCGAGTCCGTGGTGCTCGCGGCCCGGCGCACCCTCATCGGGCGCCTGCTGCGGCTGCGCCTCGCGGAGGTGGAGCGGACCCAGCCGGGCGACCTGATGTCCCGGGTCACCTCGGACACGACGCTGCTGCGGGCCGTGACGACTCAGTGCGTGGTGTCCGCGGCGTCCGGCAGTCTCACCTTCCTCGCGACGATCGTGATGATGGGGCTGATGGACCCCGTCCTGTTGGGTGTCACGCTCGGCGTGATCGTGTTGATCGGCGGCGCGGTCTCCGTCGTCATGCCGAAGATCGCGCGGGAGACGCGGCGCGGGCAGGAGGCGGTGGGCACGATCTCGACCGGGCTTGAACGGGCGTTCGGGGCCTTCCGTACGCTCAAGGCCTCCGGTGCCGAGCGGCGCGAGACGGATGTGGTGCAGGAGGCCGCGCGTGAGGCGTGGCGGCACGGTGTACGGTCGGCGAAGTGGCAGGCGCTGGCGTGGAGTTCGGTCAATCTCGCCGTGCAGGTGTCGTTCCTCGCGGTGCTCGGCATCGGCGGCGCGCGGGTCGCGTCCGGCGCGATATCCATCTCGACGCTGGTGGCCTTCCTGCTCTTCCTCTTCTATCTGATCGACCCGGTGTCGCGCATGGTCGAGGCGGCTTCGCAGTACCAGGTGGGTTCGGCGGCGATCGCACGGATCGTGCAGGCGGAGCGCCTGGAGACGGAAGGGACGGAAGAGACGGAGGGGGGCGGCGGGCCGGGGCGGGAGGCCGGCCCAAGGACGACGGCGTCCGGCCCGGCTTCCGTGGCCTTCGACGACGTGACCTTCCGCTACCGGGACGACCTCCCGTACGTCCATCACGGCGTGAGCCTCGACGTGCCGGGCCCCGGCATGACGGCCTTCGTGGGCCCGTCCGGAGCGGGCAAGACGACGGTGTTCGGCCTGATCGAGCGGTTCTACGAGGTGACGGGCGGCCGGGTCCTGGTCGACGGCAAGGACGTACGGGAGTGGCCGCTGGCCGAGCTGCGGGCCACCATCGGATACGTGGAGCAGGACGCGCCCGTCCTCGCGGGCACCGTCCGCGAGAACCTCCTCTTCGCGGCGCCGGACGCCACCGAGGCCGAGGTCCGCGAGGTCCTCGTACGCGCCCGGCTGGACCGCGTGGTCGAACAGCTGCCGGAAGGTCTCGACACGTTGGTCGGCCACCGGGGTTCCAAGCTGTCCGGCGGCGAGCGGCAGCGGGTGGCGATCGCCAGGGCGCTGCTGCGAAAGCCCCGCCTGCTCCTTCTCGACGAGGCGACCTCACAGCTGGACGCGGTCAACGAACTGGCGCTGCGGGACGTGGTGGCGGAGGTGTCCCGCGAGGTGACGGTCCTGGTGGTGGCGCACCGCCTGTCGACGGTGATGCTGGCGGACCGGATCGTGGTGATGGACGCGGGGAAGGTACGAGCGGTGGGCACGCACACCGAACTGGTGGCGGCGGACCCGCTGTACGGGGAACTCGCGGCGACCCAGTTCCTGGCGGCGTCCTCGACATCGGCGTGAGCGGCCGCTGGAGCCGCTGGGTACGTGTTGACGCGTTGCGTGGGGCAGCGGTACGTGGTCTACCGTGACGGCATGACGCGTCCGAGCCCCAGTGCGGTGTACGACCGCTACGTCGCCCGACTCTCCGACCAGACCGCCCAGTTGGTGTCGGCCCTCGACGGCGCGGACGCCGCCGCGCCGGTGCCGGGATGCCCTGGATGGACCCTCGCCCACCTGCTGCGCCACGTCGGCGGCACGCACAGCTGGGCCGAGACGATCGTGCGGACCCGGGCCACCGCGCCCGTCCCGGACGAGCAGGTCAACCAGGTCACGCCCGAAGCGGACGACGACATGGTCACGCTGACCACCTGGCTCACGGAGTGCACCGCCCGGCTCGTGGACGCCTTGCGCACGACGGGGCCGGACGCCAAGGTGTGGACCCCGGCCCCGAGCGGCACCCCGCTCTTCTGGGCCCGCCGTATGACGTACGAGACGGTCGTCCACCGCTTCGACGCGACCGCCGCGGTCGGCGGGACGTACACCCTGGATACGGATGTCGCGCTCGACGGGCTCGCGGAGTGGCTGGAGTTCGCCACCTTGCCGCAGGCGTACGAGTCGGAGACCGCGCATCGCGCGCTGCTCGGACCCGGCCGCACCCTTCACTTCCACGCCACCGACGCCGACACCGACGCTCCCGAGGGGGCGGGGGAGTGGTTCATCGACCTGACCGAGGCCCCCATCACCGTGAGCCACGCCCACAAGAAGGCGACCACGGCGGTACGCGGCTCACTCGCGGACCTGCTCCTCCTCGTGTACCGGCGCCGTTCCCCGACCGCCGCCGACGGCATCGACGTCCTGGGCGACGAGGCGCTTGTGACCACGTGGCTGGAGGGCGCCGGTCACTGGCTGCGGAGGTGAGACGTACGGGGACGTCACCGCGCCTCCTGCCAGCCCATCACGACGGCGACGCCTCGCCCAGCCGCGCCAGTTCGCCCCGCGACGCCACCCCCAGCTTCGGGTAGGCGTTGTACAGGTGATAGCCCACTGTGCGCGGGCTCAGGAAGAGTTGGGCGCCGATGTCGCGGTTGCTCAGGCCCGTCGCCGCGAGGCGGACCACCTGTAGTTCCTGCGGGGTGAGCGTGGTGAAGCGGTCGCCGGACGGGGCCGACGCGGGGCGGGACTCGCCCGTGGCGCGGAGTTCGGCGCGGGACCGTTCCGCCCATGGCGCGGCGCGCAGGGACTCGAAGGCGTCGGCCGCGGCGCGCAGCGGGACGCGGGCCTCGGTGCGGCGGCCCGCTCGGCGCAGCCACTCGCCGTACAGCAGTTCGGTGCGGGCCCGCTCGAAGAGGCGGCCACTTCCGTGGTGCAGGCGCAACGCCTGTTCGTACAGCTCACCCGCCTGGGACTCCGGAGCGAGGAGCGCCCGGCAGCGGAGCCCGATCGCCTCGGCCCATGCCTGGCCGGTGGCTTCGGCCCAGGTCTCGTAGCGGGCGAGGGCCTCGGACGCGCGGTCGGTGGCCCCGGTGCGGACGGCGGCCTCGACGAGGTCCGGCAGGGAGTAGAGGATCTTGACGGCGTGCCGCGCGGGGCCCGAGAGCAGCTCCTCGTACCGCCGCAGGGCTGCCTCGGGGCGGCCGAGGCCCAGGTCGAGCAGGCTCAGCGCGCACACGTTCCACACGAGACAGGACGGCCCGGTCCGCGCGTCGTGCTGCTCCGCCAGCTCCCTGCACCGCTCCTCGTCCCCTTCGACGGCCGCCAAGTGCGCCAGGACACCGCGGAGCTGGTCGACGTACGGCATTTGATCGATGTCCTCGGCCACGCGCAGTCCCTCTGCCGCGGCGGTGTGGCCGTCGCGGTGGCGGCCCAGGAACGTGTGCGAGCGGGCCAGGAGCATCAGGGCCAGCGGCAGCAGACCGATCGCCCCCTGCGAGCGGCATTCGCGCTCCAGCGCGGTGAAGTGCCCGTGCCCTGCCTCCAGGTCGCCCGTGGAGAACGCCCACGCGGCGATCGAGAGCCGCTCGCGCAGGTCGAGCCCCGCGTGCCGCCCGCCGAGGCCCGAGACGAGTCCGCGCAGCGCGGGCAGCGCCACCTTCGGTTCGCCCGCGGCGAGCCGCTCCAGGGCCACCGCGGCGTCGACGAAGGGCGCGGTCTCCGCGCTCCGAGGCAGTTCCAAGGACGCGAGGCGGGCCGTGAGTTCGGATACGGCGGACTGCGGACCGCCGTGCCAGGCGGCCGTCACCGCCTCGTACAGCATGAACGCCGCGGTTCCCGAAGCCGTCGCGGCGACCTCGGCCGCGCCCTCGCCGAGCAGGGTGTACGACGTTTCGAGCCGCCCCTGCTCACGGGCCACGGCTGCCCGCACCTTCACCAGTTCGGCGCGGCGCAGCGGATCGGTGATGTGCGGGGCGGCCCGCGTCGCGAGATCGGCGGCGCGGCGGCCCTCCCCGGTCCAGGGCGTCGATGGCCTTGCGGCCCTCGTCCTTCGGAAGGGTGAAGGAGATGTCGGTCAGGCCCGTCGAGGCGGCCGACACGTTCTGC